>JAAYHP010000176.1 GCA_012735355.1 Lysinibacillus sp.
GAATATAATTATAATTAGAATAATATTTTAATTGAGGGGGAATTTGCGTGAAAAGAGAAGATTTACTTGCTCCGGAAAAATATAATATAGTAGATGAGTTTGAAAAACATGCAAAAGATGAAAATAAGTTAGCATTAATGGTTCATCATGAAGATGGCACAATCGAAAAAATTACTTTCGTTGAATTGCTAAAAAAATCAAATAAAGTAGCCAATTTATTTAAAAGTCATGGTCTAACAAAAGGCGATGTAGTCCTAGTGATGGTTCCTCGTTCAACAGAAGCTTATGCTACATATATTGGTGCATTAAAAGCGGGTCTAGTCATCATTCCGAGCTCCGAAATGTTAAGAGCCCAAGATATTGATTACCGATTACAACATTCGGGTGCAAAAGCAATTGTAGCGTTTTCTAATGAAATTTCCCAATTTGATGATGTAAAAACGCTAGATGGGTTAAAACTATTTGTATATGGTGAAGCTCCTGAACCGTGGATTCAAATTGAAAAAGCGGTAGAAAATATTTCCGATGAATTAGAAGATGTAGAAACAAAAAATACGGATACTGCCTTCCTTTCATATACGAGTGGAACGACAGGAAATCCAAAGGGTGTAGTTCATACCCATGGTTGGGGTTATGCTCACTTACGGACAACTGCTGAAAATTGGTTAGGGGTAAAAGAAAATGACTTAGCATGGGCAACGGCAGCGCCAGGATGGCAAAAATGGATTTGGAGTCCGTTTTTAGCGGTATTAGGTAGTGGTGCTACGGCATTCGTTCATACGGGACGATTCGATCCAAAAGATTATTTGCAAATGTTGCAAGATTATCAAATTAATGTATTATGCTGTACGCCGACAGAATATCGTTTAATGGCGAAAGTAGATGGGTTAGAGAATTATGATTTATCCTATTTAAGAAGTGCTGTATCGGCAGGAGAACCGTTAAATAGTGAAGTGATTAATAAATTCTTAGATGTGTTTAACTTACAGGTTCGCGATGGATATGGACAAACTGAAAATACGTTACTTGTAGGAACTATGCTTGGTATGAAACCAAAACCAGGTTCCATGGGTAAACCAACACCTGGTAATATCGTTGAAATTATCAACTATGAAGGTCAGCCAGCAAAGCCCGGTGAAGTTGGAGATATTGCTGTCCATTCTTCGACTCCTGCATTGTTCCAAGGTTATTTAAATGAGCCGGAGCGAACGAAAATGCAATACCGCGGAGAATGGTATTTAACGGGTGACCGTGCTTATAAAGATGAAGAAGGCTACTTCTGGTTTGAAGGGCGAGGAGATGACATTATTATTTCTTCCGGATATACGATTGGGCCATTCGAGGTGGAAGATGCCCTCGTTAAGCATCCAGCAGTAAAAGAATGCGCCGTTGTTGCAAGTCCAGATGAAATTCGAGGTAACATTGTGAAAGCCTTCGTCGTATTGCGCGACCCTTCATTAAAGGATAGCCCTACAATCGTTGAGGAATTACAAGAGCATGTGAAAAGTATTACAGCTCCATATAAATATCCAAGAGCCATTGAATTTATCGATGAATTACCGAAAACGGCTTCCGGTAAAATTCGTCGGGTAGAATTGCGTCAAAAAGAATTACAAAAAAAGGTAGTAAAGTAATAGTTTTGAATTAATTTGAATAGGTAATAATTTCTTTTTATAAGGGGATTCAGAATTGTCACTTTCTGAATCCTCTTTTTTCATGTATTCTGTAAAATGGTGAACAAATTTAAATCTTTTTGAAACTATTGTAAATTACAAACGTATGAATTGTTGAAGGAGGAATAAATAAATGAATTTAAAACGTTGGGTTGCATTAGGTTTAGCTATAGTTTTACTTTTTGTTTCAATCGGAATCAATGTACTAATGTCGCTATTGACGTCAAACTTATTTAGCAGTTTCGATAGCATTACAGCGACCGAATATGAGCTAATTGAAAATGTCGTTGAACCAGGTTCTTTTAATGAGCGAATTGCTTTACTCACTGTAAATGGTGTTATTCAAGATCTTGGTTCAAGTTCACCGTGGGTAACGTTGGAATATGATCACCAAATGTTTTTAGCGTCGCTAGATCAAATTTTGTACGATGACTCGATACAAGGTGTTGTATTATACGTAAACTCTCCAGGTGGAGGAGCTATTGAATCTGCTGAAATACATGAAAAATTAGTACAAATTAAAGAAGAAAGAGGAATCCCTATTTACGTTTCGATGGGCTCAATGGCAGCCTCTGGTGGATACTACATCTCTGCTCCTGCAGATAAGATTTTTGCACACCGTGAAACGATTACAGGTTCCATCGGTGTTATTATTCAAAGCTATAATTACGCTGAATTAGCTGAAAAAATCGGCCTCGAAGTTGAAACAATTAAATCTGGTCCTCATAAAGATATGTTTGGTGGTACACGCCCATCAACGGAAGAAGTAAAAGCGATGATACAAGAAATGGTAAATGAATCATATGAAGCCTTTGTGGATGTTGTTGAACAAGGAAGAGGTATGTCTGAAGCGGAAGTAAAACGGGTAGCTGATGGCCGTATTTTAGGTGGAAGCCAAGCAATTCGAGCAGGTTTAGTTGACGAGCTTGGAAACTTGGAAGATGCTATTGAATCCCTTCGAACAGATTATGGGTTAGAAGATGCTGAATTGTTCCAATACGAATCAAGTTTCGGAGGATTCGCTTCTATATTAGGAGTGAAAATTAGCTCTATTTTTGGCCCTTCACCAGAAGAAAGATTGTTATCAAGATTAATGACTTCTTATGATGCACCACGTCTAATGTATTTATATGGTGAATTTTAAGGAGGGCGTAAAATGAACAAATACAATCCTGAAGAAGAAAAAAATGAAAAATCGTTAAATAATCAACACGAGAATGAATCGGAAATATTGATGCCTAATTCGAAGGAAGAAACTCCACTAAAAAATGAAATAACTGAAGAAAATATAAGTGAAAATATCAAACCAACGGAAGAAGTAGAAAAGGAACTTTCTCAAGAAGTTCGGGATGAAGAGGGAACTCCACAGCCAGAAGTCGTTCGGGAAATAGAAA
>JAAYHP010000177.1 GCA_012735355.1 Lysinibacillus sp.
CAAAAACTCATCATTTTCTTTTAAGAGAAAATGATGAGTTTTTACTTTTGTCCCAACCTCACATTTTATTTCGTAGATGTAAAGTAAAATTCACCTAATATTTCTTTTGTTTCAAATTGTTCTGGAGAAAGTTCTTTATTTACATAGGACTGTACTTCTGATTGTTCAATATCATACATAACTTCAATTTCTTTAGAGAAGAGCAGTTTTTCTTTCGTTAGTAAACTTGCAAGAGTAGGTTGTTCCTTTGGTTCTAGCTCTTCCTTACCTAACACTTGTTTCAATCCTTCGACATAATATTCAAAAGGACGTCCACCAGTAATTTTTACTCCTTTATTGTCTTCATTCATAAGAACAATTGTAGGGAATCCTCTTACACTTAATTTTCTAACTAAGCTGAAGTCTTCATTTAACAATTGTTGTCCAATTGGTTGCTCTGCCTCGTTAATAATGCTTTCTCCATTAAGTCCTATGGAATTTACAATATCTTTTAAAACTTCTAAGTCCGAAATGTTTTTGTTAAATACGAATAACGCTTCCCTTGCTCGACGTAAATATTGCACGGCAATTTTATTGGAATGATTTTTTTGAATGATTTTGAATATTCGAGATGCTGGGTATGATGATTGAACGGGATTATCAATTATTAAAGTGCCATCAATTGGCATTCTTGAAAATTGTCCAACTTCTCTCCAGTGGGGAGCAACGTCTGCTGGTTTGAAAATTCCATTGGCAGGATCTATTGGACCGTCATGCCATTTTTCTAAAAGTCCACCCATTACTGTGTTAACGTTAAAATAATGTCCATATTGTTCGATGAATCGACGAAGTGTCGGTTCGATTGTCCAACAGTGGGAACAAATAGGATCTGTCACATAATATAGTTGAATCGTTTTTTGTGATTCATTAAAATCGATTAATTCCATTTCGTTATCGTTTGTAACTCCACATACACCCGTTTCTAAATCACAAACCATATTTTTATTGTTTATCTGAAATTCCTCCCTTTTTAAAGCCTTGAATATTTGCTTGTAATTGAATTTTAATCCATAATGAGAATCATCAAAACCGTTAAAAATGAGAGTCTGTTGGATATACAACACTTTTGAGAAATTGTCTAAAAAGTAGGAGGGAGTTGTAAATGGAACGCACAAAAGCAGACCCTCGCGTCTTACGAACAAGAAAATTAATTATGGATTCCTTTATCGAGCTTTCAAGTAAGAAGGAATTTAAAGACATTACAGTGAAAGATATTACGGAAGAAGCGATGATTAATCGAGCAACTTTCTATTATCATTTTGAAGATATTTATGATTTGTTGGAGAAGGTATTAACGGAAGTATTATCTATTAATCTCGATTATGAACGCTATATCAACTCGCAACTAGATGAAGAAACTATAAGTAATATTTTTATAGCGATTACTGATTTCCAAAAATCATTATCACACCGATGCCATAGAGGATATGAGGATACAATTGCGCGCATTATTCGGGAGCAATTGGAAATGATTTTTTACAAATTGTTGTTGAAAGAGCGTCCGAATGATCATGAAGATGGTTTAAAAATGGCGGCAGTTATGCTAAGTTGGGGAATTTACGGTGCTTCAGTAGAATGGCGAAGAAGTAGTGAGAATCAATCGCCAGAAGACTTTATGAAGCAAGGCATACCTTATATACTTTCTGGTTTAAAATAAATTAGCCCATCACAACCTTCAAAGGTACGTGATGGGTTGATTTTTTGGGAAATTAAGATTCAAACAATACTTTCTTCCTCCAGCTCCCCCAGAAATAATAGGCTATGGAAAATAAAGCGCTAACTAAAAAGCTGATTCCTATCCCTAATGCAATTCCCAACTCTCCGTATAGGGAGGAGGCGAAATAGGTAAATGGTACTCGTAACAACCATAAAGAGATGATGTTTAAAATTAAAACATGAAACATAGCACCAGAACCACGTACAACACCATTTAAAATAAAATTTAATCCGATAAAAGGATAAAAGAAAGCGATTGTTTTCAAATAGAGTGAACCAAATTTCACGCTCTCTTGATCTTGAATAAATAATTTGACGAGAGGTTCTGCTAAGGTGAATAAAATAATAGCAATTACGAGCATGATGCTCAAATTATAAAGAATACCGACTTTAGAAATGTCTGATACCCGGTCCCACTTATTTGCCCCAATATTTTGGGCTGCCATAGCATTGACAGCTGTACCTAAAGCGATTGCTGGTAATAAAATAATGCTATCTAATCGTTGTGCCGCCCCAAAACCAGCGACAATACTTGCCCCGTAATTGTTTACGACCGATAAAATGATCGTCATTCCTGCAAAAATAACAATCATTTGTAGACCAGATGGTATGCCTAACTGCAATATCTTTTTTACTTCAATCCATTTAGGTGTTTGAAGTTTAAAACGATGATTTTTATATTTCTTTGCTTAATACATTAGACTACAGATAAAAGTTAATGTTTGTGCAACGATTGTAGCAATAGCCGCACCACTTACTCCCATCTTAAAACCAGCAATCAATAGAGGATCTAGTACTGCATTTAATAAAGTTGCAATAAATACGAAATATAAAGGGGTCTTACTATCGCCAAATGCACGTAATACGGTAATAACAAAATTATAGCCAACTAAAAATAACGTTCCAATAAAGCTAATTTGTAAATAGGTTTTTGCAGAATCTAAAATATTAGTAGGAGTATTTAAGATTGTAAGAATTGGCTCAACAAAAATAAATCCCATACTTCCAATCAAAATGGATAAAACAAATAAGGTAATAACAAAAGTACTCAAATAGGTTTGAATTTGCTCCTTATCCTTTTTCCCCATTAATTGAGCAAAGATTGTTAATGTAGCATTATTTATTCCGAGTACAAAAGCTAATATTAAAGTGATGACGGTAGCGCCAATTGTTACTGCAGCTAATGCCTCACTTCCTAGCAAGTTTCCAACCCATAGACTATTAATTAATTGCATAGAAACTTGCAATAAATTTGTTAATAGAATCGGAAGTGAAAATAGAAATAGCTTTTTGTAAATCGACCCTTCTGTAAAATCCGTTTTCAACAATACCACCCTTTTAATGTTCTCCTTCTATCCTAACATGTGGCGTTCAACCCCTCTACTTAAATGAAAAAGTGCCAGGCACCCGAAAAGTACCTAAGCGGTAGGTGTTGCTATATCAGAATCATCTAACGCAGTTTGAATAAAAGATTTCTTTTATTTGGAATATTCATCTTATACTGTTATATTCGGATTAATAATAAATTGGAGTTTGTAAAAAATGACGTGAGGATGAGTAATAAATGATAATCCAATGTACAAAATCATTACTTCAAAAATTAGGGTTGAAAGAAACTGACTTAGTATCTTCGGAAGGCTATGAACAATTTCCCGAAAGTTTCACAGCATGGCATGCAAATTATGTGAAACTTAACGGTTGTAATGTACTAGTATTGATGAATAATGAAACAAGATTTCCAGTTGTGATTTGTAAACCGACTAAGAAAGAGTTGAAAGATATTGACGGATTAATAAGAAAAGGGATTGCGGAAGCCCTTCGCATGGAAGGGGTACGGGAAGAAGTTATTGAAGACTATTTCAATTTTGCTGGTGAAATTGTGTTTTCGAAAACAGCCAGTCGAAGTATAGTTGGGAAAATGAATAACGCTATTCGAGATTTAGAAATTTTTGAGGATTATATTGATAAGAATTCGACCATTCAAAGATATATTAGTTTGATTACGGGAAGATTTATTACAAATGAAGGATTCTATCCAATTGAAAAAGTATTAGAGTGCTTAGGTGTGATATATGCATTCGGTGAAATGGCAGACGGAAATGGCGTATTGGATATTGACTTGTATCAATTGAAAATACAGCTAGATCTTGAGGGGTATGAAATATGGAGGCGAGTGCTCGTACCTTCCACATTCTCTTTTAGACATCTTCATAATATTATTCAAACGGTTTTTGATTGGCAAAATTATCATTTGCATGAGTTTACTGTAAAGAGAAAAGATATGAAACCTCTGATAATAGTAATGGATGATGATTCTGAAACATTAGATTTTGTAGACCCGGAAAGTAGTGATTTTCAACAAGAACGATTTGTTGCGTTAAAGGATGTTTTTCCAAAATATAAAGAAGTTACTTATGTATACGATTATGGTGATTGTTGGAGTCATACTATCACTTTTGAAAAGGTCGAAAAGTCAAAAGTGTTCCAAGCAATGTTTGTAGAGGGTAAGGGAGAGAGACCTCCTGAAGATGTTGGAGGCTTACCAGGATATGAGAACTATTTGAGTATAATCGAGGACGAAAGCCATCCAGAATACGAAGAAATAAAGGAATGGGCGAAAGGACAAAGTGAGAGAAAGTTAAGTCCGGAACAAATTAATAAACGGCTTAAGTTGGTAATTAGTGCTGGTGGATATTCAACTTATGTTAGTAACCTTTGGTAGAGATGTTAGCAGGTTCTCCACTCAAGTTTATCAGTTATGCAGCGAAATGGCCGAGTAGGAGTGTTATCCCCTTGATTAAAGATGCTTGTACCCGAGTTGGAAGTGTATGCGCTCGAGCAGAGAGGCTAAATGCCCGAGCTCGTAACGCATGCACCCGAAATACGATAATAAACGCTCGAGTTAGATTGACATCTGCTCGAGACATTATACTAAATATTCAAGCCGATGTAATATTGAATCGAAACTAAGTACAAATCACCTATCTATTTCAAATACTCCACAATATCTGCAAATGCTTTTAGAACGACAGGATCTTCCCAATTTTCATCAAACACATGCTTCCCATTAGGAATAGTAATTAACTTATTTTTAACTCCTGCTTTTTCTAGCGCATCACGCATTAACACTGATTGTTCATAAGGAACGTCTTCGTCCATCGTACCATGTAACAATAAAGTAGGAGGATATTTTTCATCCACATTGTGAAGAGGGCAAAATTGTAAAAGATTATCCTTTTTCATGCTACCGCTCACTGTATCTATCCACTTTCCACTTTGTCTCCCATACATATAAATCGCATAGCGCTGTTGAATTGGTCCAACCGTAATGGCTTCATTTTTCACAAGCATGTCTGCGAGTTGTTTTGGAACAGCAGTCATTTTTGAATAATGTGGACTTGGTTGATGCGCCCAATCTCCCGCAATATCACCATATCCGTAAAAGGAAATAATTGCGTTTGGTTTATTTTCAAATGTTCCACTTAATAGGGTAAGGAAACCCCCAGCAGAACCACCCATAACAAACATTTTTTCATGATTATAATTAAACTGTTTTATCCCTTCATGACGAACCCACTCTAAAGCATCTTCAATATCTGATTTAATTTCAGGAAGTTTAGTTTCCGGTGCAAGTCTATAATCGATTGAAAAAATATTAAAGCCTTCATTAACAAAAAATTTGATTTGTTCTTTTTTTAAATCCTCTCTTGAACCCCAAACGAGCCCACCACCATGAATATAAACAATGATAGGAGCAGCATCGACTGTAGTTGAATAAAAATCACCTTTAATTTCGAATTGCTCTGATTTTTTATAAACGACTGTTGTTTTCATGTTACTACACACTCTTTCTAAAAAATTTGTCCTTATAGTGTAGCAAAATAAAATGAAACATTCATGACAAAGGACTGTAGTAGGAGAATTGTTAAAAAGCTGACAAATATTTGATAACCGAAAAAACTAGACATGATAAGAATCTTATCAACAATTGATAAAAAGCTAATTCCGTTTTATCTATTGTGACCAATGAATATGATTTTAACTTTCTTTAAAATTGTATTTAAGTGTAAACGATTACAGATAAATTGCCATTAGTATCAATGATTGCAAGTTCCAACAATCTATAAAAAGTACGATTTTGGGCATCATTTATTATCAAGAAATTGATATGCCATCACAGTAAAAAAGAGGTGTATTGAGTATGGCAAAAATTTTAGTAGCAGGAGAAATACCACAAAAAGGTTTAGATATTTTAGTGCAAGAGCACGAAGTAGAAGTGTTTCCGGGAGAAAAATTAATTACTGAAGAAGAATTGAAAAAACGCATCCAAAATAAAGATGCGCTTTTAAGTTTATTATCTACTCCGGTGACAAAAGAAGTAATCGATCAAGCTCCAAATTTAAAAATTATCGCCAATTATGGCGCTGGTTTTAACAATATTGATATTGAATATGCCGCATCAAAAGGGATTCCTACTACGAATACACCTTTTGCGTCTACAAATGCAACAGCAGATTTAACAATTGCTCTTTTACTTGCTGTTGCAAGAAGAGTTGTTGGAGGCGACGTTGTATGCCGAACGATTGGTTTCAATGGTTGGGCACCATTATTTTTCCGTGGTCGTGAAGTAACTGGCAAAACAATAGGAATTGTCGGTTTTGGACAAATTGGACAAGCAGTTGCAAAAAGAGCAGCTGCCTTTGATATGAAAATTTTGTACTATGGCCCACGAAGAAAAAGTGAGGAAATCGAAAAACAATACAATGCGACTTATGTTTCTTTCGAAGAACTTTTAAAAGAATCAGATTTTATCACGTTAAATTGTTCTTACAATCCAAGTATGAAGCACATGTTTAGCACAGAGCAATTTGAAATGATGAAAGATACGGCTTATTTAATCAACTGTGCCCGAGGTCCAATCGTCGATGAAGCAGCATTAATTGAAGCTTTAAAAGAAGGTGTTATAGAAGGAGCAGCATTGGATGTATTTGAATTCGAGCCAGAAATTAGTGAAGGTTTAAAAGTGCTGAAAAATGTTGTGTTAACACCTCATATTGGAAACGCCACTTTTGAAACGAGAGACGCTATGGCAGTGATGGCAGCCGAAAATATTGTGAAAGCATTAAGAAATGAAACTCCTTCTTATATAGTGAACGGTGTAACAAGCGTTGCATTGAAATAAATTTAATTGAATTACAGTTCCAATACTTAGGAATTATAATAAAGGAGGAAATTGAGATGACATTTGATTTAGTAATTAAAGGTGGAAATGTAGTATTTCGTGACGGTGTTCGTAAAGTTGATATCGGAATTAAAGATGAAAAAATTTCCTGCATAGCTGAAGAGATTACAGCTGATGCAAAAGAAGTAATTGATGCAAGTGGGCAATATGTAATGCCGGGTATGATTGATACTCACGTTCACATTAGTGAGCCTGGTCGAGCTCATTGGGAAGGCTTTGAAACTGGTTCTAAAGCAATGGCAGCTGGCGGTACGACAAGTTATGTAGAAATGCCATTAAATGCTCTTCCTGCAACAATTAATAAAGAGGCATTAGATCTTAAGTTGGAAGCAGCTGTCAATCAAAACTATGTGGATTACGGTTTTTATGGCGGCTTAGTTCCAGAAAATCTAGATAAATTAGAAGAATTGGCCAATGCAGGTGTATTAGCATTTAAATGTTTCCTTTCAGATATTACGAGTGATGTACCTGGAGACTTTATCCATGTGGATGACTACTCAATGTATAAAGGAATGCAGAAAATTGCTGAATTAGGTGGAATTCTATGTATCCACGCTGAAAACCCATCCGTAACGAAAAAACTAACAGAAGAAATGGTTCGAGAAGGCCGTAATTCTGCTGAAGATTATCCAGATTCACGCCCAATCTTCACGGAAGTAGATGCAGTACAACGAGCAATTTTATTCGCAAAAGAAACAGGTTGTAAACTTCATTTAGTTCATATTAGTACTTCTGAAGCGATTCAAGTCATCTTAAAAGCAAAACAAGAAGGCGTAGATGTAACAGTTGAATCTTGTCCTCACTATTTTGCATTAACTGCTGAACAAGTTCCTGAAATTGGTCCTCGTGCTAAATGTCAACCACCAATTCGAAGAGCAAATGAAGTGGAAAAACTATGGCAAGAGTTATTGAATGGAAATATTGACTGGTTAACTTCTGATCATTCACCATGTACGGAAGATTTAAAACAAGGTAATTTCTTTGAAGCATGGGGCGGTATTAGCGGTGTGCAAAATAACGTTGATTTAATGTTTGATTTAGCAGTAAAACAACGTGGTTTAGCAGTTGAAAAATTTGTTGATCTAATTGCATACAATCCTGCACAACGTTTCAATTTACCTCAAAAAGGAGAAATTGCTGTTTCAAAAGATGCAGACATTATTTTAGTAGATCCAAATCAATCTTACGTAGTGAAGAGAGAAGATTTGTATTACAAAAATAAACACTCTGCATATGAAGGTCGTAAAATTGACTGTCGCGTAACGAAAACGATTGTACGCGGAAATGTCGTGTTCGATTTACAACAAGGAATTATCGGAGAACCAAAGGGTAAATTGTTAAAAGCTAGTAAGTAATGTGGTTTCTGGAGTGGGGCATGGGCTATGAGTTAATACATCAATGCCCGTGGCCCACTGTCCGCCTGAAGAGAATCGATTGACACAGTACTTTACTGTAAAAGGAGATATTAACATGACAAATTACGATTTAATTATTAGAAACGGTCAAATTGTAACAGATGAATCAGTAAATAAAGGTGACATTGCTGTAAAAGATGGAAAAATCGTTGAAGTAACAACGAATCAATCGATTGAAGGAAGCGCAACGCAAGAAATTAATGCAGAAGGCCTTCATGTTTTCCCGGGCTTAATTGATACCCACGTACATTTCAATGAGCCGGGTCGAACGGAATGGGAAGGAATCGAAACAGGAAGTAAAAGCCTTGCTGCGGGTGGAGTTACAGCATATTTCGATATGCCATTAAACAGTACGCCACCAGTAATTGATAAAGAAAACTTAGTGAACAAACA
Source organism: Lysinibacillus sp. (assembly GCA_012735355.1). Lineage (GTDB taxonomy): Bacteria > Bacillota > Bacilli > Bacillales_A > Planococcaceae > Ureibacillus. The sequence continues at coordinate 8,806 of JAAYHP010000177.1, forward strand.
AAAACTTTCAGAAGAAAAATCTGTCGTAAATCCATATTATTGGGGCGGACTTGTACCAGAAAATATCGTTAAGTTAAAAGAACTTCATGAAAATGGTGTTATTGGTTTTAAAGCCTTTATGTCGCCGAGTGGTATTGATGATTTTAATTCTGCAGACGATGAAACTCTTTTTAAAGGTATGACAGAAATCGCTACATTTGGATCTCTACTTGCTGTTCATGCTGAAAGTACGGTTATTTGTGATCAACTTGCATCACAAAAAATTAAAGAAGGTAAAACTTCTGCACGAGATTTTGTTGAATCTCGACCAATTATTTCTGAAATCGAAGCAGTACGTAGAGTTATTTCTTATGCTGAAGCAACAGGTTGTAAACTGCATGTAGTTCACGCAAGTTCTAGAAAAGTCGTTCAAGAAATTGAAGAAGCGAAGCAACGAGGTGTAGATGCCTCTGTAGAAACTTGTGCGCATTATTTATCTTTAACTGTAAAAGACTTAGAAGAAAAAGGTGGCTTGGCAAAATGTTGTCCACCACTAAGAGATGAAGATGAAGTAGAAGATTTATGGGAAGCCGTTAAAAACGGTGAAATCGATATGATTGCTTCAGACCACTCTCCAGCACCAGCTTCAATGAAAACTATTACAGATAACTACTTTGAAGGTTGGGGCGGAATTTCTGGAGCCCAATCAACATTAAATGTGTTGCTTACAGAAGGATATTTCAAACGCAATTTACCTTTAGAGAAAATCGTTACTCTAATGGCTACAAATCCTGCGAAAAGATTTGGATTAGAGAATAAAGGGGCAATTGCAAAAGGTTTTGACGCAGAAATTACGATGGTGGATTTAAATGAAAGCTTCACGTTACAAAATGAAGATTTATTCTATCGCCATCAACATTCACCTTATGTTGGTAAAACATTTAAAGGGAAAGTAAAAACAACAATCGTAAATGGCAAGGTTGTCTTTGATCAAGGCACATTTCCAAATGATTCAAAATATTAAATAAAGGAAAGTAGAAGTGAAATAGATGAAAAATGAACTAAAAAAAGCAGATAACTGGCTTGGTGGTTTACAATGGTTAATGTTTATTTTCATTAACACTGTTGTAGTACCAATTACAGTAGGTGCTGCTTATAACTTAACACAGGAACAAATTGTAAGTACGATGCAATTCTCATTCATTATCGGTGGACTTGGATGTCTATTGCAGGCAGTTATTGGACATAGAAGACCGATTATGGACGGGCCATCTGGTTTATGGTGGGGTGTTATTCTTGCCCTTTCATCAATGTCAGCAGCTCAAGGTATTCCGTTAGCTGAAGTTGGTGGAAGTATTGCTGTTGGGGTTATAATTGCTGGTATTTTAACAATATAAATCGGTGTTACTGGTGTTGGGTATTATTTAGAAAAATTATTTAACGCTAGTGTAATGGGTACCTTCATGGTATTGTTTGGTGTTTCTTTATGTATTAGTTTCTTAAAAGGTATGTTAGGTATTTCTGGTGGAGAACCAATTAATGTCGGGGTTGCAGCATTGGCTATTGGTATTGCTGTATTAGTATTAATCTTATCTGTAAAAGGTTCAAAAAAAATTGCTCAATATTCAATGTTAATTGGTATTATTATCGGTTGGCCTTTATTTGCCTTATTACTAGGTTCTGAAAGCCAATTAGGTGGAGAAGTTTCGACATCTTTAGAATTATTCCTATTCCCATTAGGTGAGCCTGCATGGAATATCGGAATTATTATTACTGTAGTTGTAACAGGAATTCTTAACTTATCGAAACAATATGGGTCAATTAGAGGTACAGATATTATGTATCCTGACCAACCATCAACTGGTAAAGACTATCGCAACTCATTTTTAATTACTGGTGTACAAAGTATTTTATCTGGACTTTTAGGTTTAGTACCGTATTCACCATTCGTATCATCAATTGGATTTATCCAACAAACGAAAATCTATGAAAGAATGCCATTTATTTTTGCATCCGTTATGTTCTTTATTATGGGTGTTATCCCGCAAATCGGATACTTCTTTACACTGCTTCCGTTAAGTATCGGTAGTGCTGTATTATTCGTATCATACGTAACATTATTTGGTTCTGCACTTGAATGGTATAAGAAAGTTGAATTTAACACGACAAATGTTTATCGTGCGGCAATTCCATGTTTCCTTGGTTTAGTGTTAATGGCTATTCCAGGTTCAGCATTCTCAACTTTACCAGAATTTACACAACCTTTACTTTCTAATGGCTTATTGATGGGTACTACGTTAGCCATCATCATTGAAAATGTAATGAATTGGGATAAAATTGGCGTAACAGATAAAGCAAGTGATAAAATAAGTAGAAAGCTTAGTGGTAAAGTAATAAAAGTTCAAAAACATTTCTAATAATTATGTGTGCATCATTGATTGCATTCCGAAAAAATAAATAGAAGTGATTGTATTAGAAAGAAAAAAGTTTCTAAGCAATAAAAAGGGAGTGTCTCAAAATGATTTATTAGACGCTCCCTTTTCTTCTATTAGTTAGGAGGGATTAATTTGGAATTTTTAGTTAGTGATATGTTAAAATTACCGTCTTTAAAAGATGCGGTTGTATTAAGTGGTGAACAGTATTTACATAAAGCTGTAAAAGGTTCCACGATAATGGAAGCTCCAGATATTACTGATTGGCTAAAAGGTGGCGAACTAGTTTTAACAAGCCTATATCCGATTATTCCCTTCAGCGAAGAAGCACAAAGGAAAGTTATTGCTAAGCTTGCACAAAAAGGAGTCAGCGCTTTAGTCATTAAAACTCATCGATTTGTAGATGAAATTCCTAAACATATCATTGATGAAGGGGAAAAAAATAAGTTACCCATTATTCAAATTCCGAAAGAAGTCCCTTACGTTGACATTATGTATCCTGTGATGGAAGAAATTTTGGATACTCAAGTGAAAAAGCTTCAATACTATAAAGAAATTCACGATCAATTTACAGCTTTGTCTTTGGCAAATGAAAGTGAAATAAAAATTATAGAAACTTTAGAATGTTTAATAGGTAATCCTGTTGCTTTATTTGACCGAAATTTTTATTGCTTAGCTACAACACAACCAGATTTAGTTCATTTTCAAATCGTTGAGAAAAATTTCACGATAGAAAAAACGGAACAAATGAAATTTCCTCATTATCGTCAGATGGTTCGGCACCAAGGAGATGATGGGAAAATTGGACATCAAATTGTTGTTCCAATTGAATCGATTAACCAAATTAAAACCTATCTGTTAATTGGTGAAATGAATAAACCATTACATGAATTGGATTTTATTGCTATCGAAAATGCGGCGAATGCCCTTTCACTAGAATTAGTGAAAAAGTTTGCCATTGCAGAAGTAAATAAGCGATTTAAAAATGATTTATTGGAACAAATTATTGAAGGAAAAATTCCACCTCATAACCTTTTCCATGATGCCAATTTAATTGGTTGGGACTTGGAAGGTTCCTTTACTGTTATTTTATTTAAAACAAGTAGAGATATAGATTCTAGTTCCTCGAAAAATATTATATCTAATGGCCGTGATGAAACATTGCTGTATGAAGCAATTAATCAGTATACGCCGAATGCAATCATTGGTAATAGAAGTGGAATTACCGTAGTGCTTAAAAAGATTGAAATGGATGATGAGGACTGGTTAGACAAAATTAAAAATCGTGTGTATAAAATCAATGATTGGATCAAAAAGCAAAACAGTAAGATAAAGATTCAAGTTGGTATAGGGACTCAAGCAGAAGATATTACGTTTATTAACCAATGCTATAAAAAAGCGTTGGATGCCCTTGAATTTGGGGAGATTCTGAATGGGGAAGAACATATTACTTCTTATTCAGAATTAGGTGTTTTTCGTATGCTTGGCCATTTTACAAATTTTGAAGAGTTAAAATCATTTATCCCACCATCGCTACAAAAGTTATTAGATTACCAACAGACAAACAAAACCGATTTAATAAAGACATTAAAAGTTTTCTTACAGTGTAATCAGAATGCTACAAAAGCATCTCAACAACTTTTTGTTCATTATAAAACAGCTGTTTATCGAATTGAACGAATTAAAGAAATAACAGGAATGGATTTTGAAGATGGTGAGGAAATGTTGCAAGTTCAAATTGGTTTAAAAATTATTGAATTAATTGAACGAGAAAATATAAATAAATATTAAAAATAGGAGTGTTAATTATGAGTAGAAAAGTTTATACAGCAAAAAGCGTGACAGCATCAGGACCATATTCTCATGCAGTGGATGCAGATGACTATATTTTTTTATCAGGACAAACAGCAATGAATTCGGAAGAAGTAGAAAATTTGCAAGGAAATATCACTGAACAAACGAAACGTTGTTTTAAAAACTTATCGGAAGTTTTAGAAGCGGCTAATTTAACAGAAGCAGAAGTAGTGAAAGTAAATG
>JAAYHP010000178.1 GCA_012735355.1 Lysinibacillus sp.
ATAGTTCTTTATTAAAGATTTAATTAAATGAAATTATTTTCTGGGAAATATTTCGACAAATTTCTCATATATATCATTTATTTCCGTCATTTTTAAAACGACAAAAAGAGGTAATGACATCTATGTTGCCACTACCTCTTTCATCTATTTTAATACTGATACCGGATTAATTAATGTTCCGTTTTTATTCACTTCAAAATGTAAATGTACACCTGTGGAATTTCCTGTTGAACCCATTTTACCTATTACTGATCCTTGTGGTACTACTTGTCCAACAGATACATGTATTTCGGATAAATGGGCGTATAATGTTTCATAGCCGTTATTATGGTCAATTACAACTTTATAGCCGTAAGATCCATCCCAACCAGCAAAGGTTACAACTCCATTATCGCTAGCTTTAATTTTATAATTGGATGGGCGAGCAATATCAATTCCTCGGTGATAGCTTCCCCAACGTGAACCCATACCGCTTGAAATATAGCCGCCATTTGTTGGCCAAATAAATTCACCAGTACCTCGCGATGAAATTACTTTTGTTCCCACTTTTTCAATATGGTCTGTTGGTTCTACAATTACGTTTTCTTCTATTACTGTTTTCTCTATTCGTTGACCATTCACTTCAGTAATTAAATACGATACTTCCTTTTCACCTTTTGCACCTTTTTGGATGACTACTTTTTCACCTTTGTACATCGAGTCATCTTCCTCAATGATTTTTTCATAATTAATTACTTCTACAGTTGCCTTTTCATAAACGACTTGTACATTAATTAACGGCTTTGCTACAGTGACATTGATTTCTTGGCCAATTTGTAAAAGAGAATCGATTGTTAAGCCTGGATTTAACGCTAATAATTCTTTCGTAGTTAAACCATGCTTAACAGCAATTCGACCTAATACATCGCCTTCTTTAACGATATATACTTCTTTTTCCAGTGTACCTGTTTTAATATATTCAACCGCCTGTTCTGGAGTTAAAATTTTTGCAGGATTCACTCTTGCTGCTTCCCCTGAAACATCTTCTGAAAGAAAAACATCTTTGATTCTTGATTCATATCTATTTAATTTAGGTAAGTTATCTGCATCTTTATTTTCTTCTAATTCTTTTAGTTTTTCTTCCGGAACATATTGAAGCTTAAGCAATTTGATTGTTTCCTCATAGTCTTTTTCATTTTTTAAATAAATCATTGGTACTCCATCCACTTTAAGTGCATAGGCATCCGTTTGAACTTCTAATTCTTTAGTTAATTTATTTAATGTTTCTTCATCATTCGTTTTATATGAAAACACTTGTTCTGGAACTAGTGTGACTAATGATTCTGCATCTACTTCGTATTCTGTATATATTAAACTTGCTTCTTTTTCTTTTGCTTCAATGATTTTTTTTACTTTCGTATCATCTGAAACTGTACCTACATATTCGTCTTCTAAATACACATGATAAATTTTGTCTATAGAATTTGTACTATCTTCATTAGCAAAAGCTAAGTTAAAAGATACTACTAAAAATAGCAATGCTGTGACTGCTACTTTTTTAAAAATACCAAATTTATTATCATTTAGAAGATTTATATTATGATTACTGTTACGATCAGTATTGCCTTTCGTATTCATAATCAAGCCCCTTCCAATACCATCCTTTAGGTCTCATAAGATTAATTTTCATAATTTTTCACACCCTTTTAATGTAACATAATTATAATTTTGAATGAACCCTTTGGATTTTTTGTATTGAAAATGTATTATTTGAACAAATATTGTTACAATC
>JAAYHP010000179.1 GCA_012735355.1 Lysinibacillus sp.
ACTTCAACAAGGAAGTGACTACTTAATTTCCATTATTATATTCAAATAAATAGAACATGTTCTTTTTTAGGGGATAAAACTTAACTATTTTTTCCTACCAATTCTCCTAATTCTGCAACTTCTTCCGCAGTAAATTCTTTAATTGGTATCTTTTTAAGAGTTAATAACAATACGGCCCCAACAACACCGAGAATCGCTAAAAAATACATCCCTGCAGTTAAACTTAATACCCCTAAAATATATGGACCTAAAAATCCTCCTAAAGCAGCAATCGAATTTACTAACGCAATGCCCACTGGTGCTGTAGATTCTGTGAAGTAATGGGTTTCGAAAGCGAAGAAACATCCTGCAAAAATATATAAACCAATAGAAGCAATAGTAAGAAAAACAACCATCCAACCTGGAGAAGTAACAAAGCTAGCACATAGGAAACCAATCGTTGCAATGACAAAGGATGCAATTAAATGTTCCCTATATTTTCCTGTGCGATCGGAATTCCATCCTGAAAACATAATGGCGAACATTCCCATTAATGATGGGATCATTGCTAATAATCCAATGAATACATTCGTTGTACCGACGGCAGATAAATTTTTTAAAATCGTCGGTAACCAGAAAGATAATCCAAACATGCAAGTATAGTTAGCAAAATAAAGTAATGTTAATTTCAAAACATTTGAGTCTGCTAACATTTCCCTAACGGAAACTTTATTAAACATTGCACTATGAGTTTGCTCTTTTTGAAGTTGCCCTTCTAGCCATTCTTTTTCTTCCGATGTTAACCATTTTGCTTGGCTTGGGCGATTTTCTAAATAAAATAATACAATAATCCCAAGAATTACTGCTGGTAAGCCCTCTAATATAAACATCCAACGCCATCCAGCAAGGCCCGCCCAGAAAATATTATCAATAATCCAAGTGGATACAGGGGCTCCAATTAAACCTGCTATCGGTAAAGCCAATAATAAAACTGCCGTTGCACGACCCCGTTCTTTTTTACGGAACCAATAAGTTAAATATAAAATCGCACCAGGGAAAAATCCAGCTTCCGCTATACCTAATATAAATCTCAAAATATATAAATGAGTCGCATTTTGAGCAAATCCTGTTAAGACGACAATAATCCCCCAAGTAATCATAATTCGTGCAATCCAAACCCTAGCTCCAATTTTGTGTAAAATCATGTTACTTGGTATTTCAAATAGGAAATAACCGATAAAGAAAATCCCTGATAACAATCCAAACACTTCTGAAGTTAAAGCTAAATCAGCATTCATCTCTAGTGCCGCGTATCCTAAATTTACCCGATCAAAATGGGCAACAATATATAAAATTAATATAAATGGTAAAATTCTAAACATCGTCTTCTTAATCGTTGATTTTTCCACCCACTGAACATTATCCATACATTTCCTCCCCCTTTAAATATTTAATATTTTCACTATCCAAATGTGGTTAAAATGCAAAAGAAAGCCATTAAATTAAAGCAATCTAGAAATCTAGCAATCTAATATCACTTGAAGGCGTTTACATTGTAATGAAATTATTTAATTGTTAAAGACGCTATTTTACGTTTAAGATCGACTATATTCATTGAATTACAATCAATTAAACGTGTTGCTATGCTAGAAATCACCCTCTCATTTTTCAAATAATTCATGATATTTAACCCTTTTAAACCTAGTATTTGTGCGGTTTCATGAATATAAATTTTTGCAGCCAACTCAACGCCGTTGTTACTTTCCATCCCTTTTAACTTTTGTACTCTCGCTAACAGACTGTCCATTGCATAGATTGCAATAACAGTATCCGCGATTACAGCCGCCAGCTCTTGTTCTTCATTCATATTCGTTAAATTTTGTTGACGGGCCGCTACAATGTATTGGTTCAATAAGCTTCTCACAAGGGAAAGCTTCTCAAACTCCATTTCATAAGAATTATTGGACAAAGGCTCATTTACTTCTTCTTCATATTCCTTCATCACCGTGTTCGCAATTAAAATGCGATTGATTTCATTCGTCCCTTCAAAAATACGATTGATTCGCACATCCCGGTACAATGTTTCAATCTCATATTCCCGCATATATCCATAGCCACCGTGAATTTGCAAAGCTTCGTCAACGATTTTGTCCACAGCTTCCGTTGCTAACACTTTATTGATGGAGCAATGGATTGCGAACTTCGCTATTAATTTTGCAAGGGAATCATGATTTTCAAAAAATGCACAATCTAGTTCACCGGCCGTTCGATAAACGACACTTTCTACCGCAGTTGCTTGAACAATCATGTTCGCTATTTTTTCTCTTATTAAAGGAAAACTCGTTAAAGGTTTATTAAATTGATGACGGGTATTTCCATACTCGATTGCTAATTCAATGGCTCTTTTAGCACTGCCTAAAGAACTTAGTGCAATTTTATGTCTTCCGAAATTCAACACATTAAAGGCAATAATATGGCCACGACCAATTTCACCGATGACATTTTCAACAGGCACATGAACATTATCTAAAATGACTGAGCGGGTAGAGGAACCATCGAGCCCCATCTTATGTTCTTCTGGACCTGTTGACAGTCCTTCGCTATCCTTTTCAACGATAAAAGCTGTAAAATGTTTGCCATCCACTTTCGCATAGACTATAAAAATATCAGCAAATCCAGAATTGGTAATCCACTGTTTTTCACCATTTAAAATATAATACTTTCCGCAAGATGATAGAGTAGCTGTAGTTTTAATACTTAGAGCATCTGTTCCGGCGGATGGCTCCGTTAGAGCGTAAGCAGCAATATGCTCTCCTGTTAACAATTTAGGTAAATAGCGTTTCTTTTGTTCCTTATTTCCGAAATAAGCAATTGGAAGAGCACCAATCCCTGTTTGACCGCCAAATGTAATGCTGAAAGATCTTGCCCTAGCCATCTCTTCTGCAATAACTGCAGCGCTTACTTTTCCAAGCTCTAGGCCTCCATCTTCTTCCGCAATATCCGCACCAATTAAGCCCAGTTCTCCAGCTTTTAACATAGCCTTTTTCGTTTCTTCAAAATTTTTTTGTTCAATTTGAGGTAATACGGGAATGATTTCTTTTTCGACAAATTTCCTAGCAGTTTTTTGAAGCATTATCTGTTCATCGGTCAGTTCTTCAACGATGAAACAATCATCTATATTGCTATTTTTATATAAAAATGAAGTGTAACTTTTCGTACTGTTTCTCATTGAACGACACCCTCTTTCTCCAAAGAATTTTTCAACTTTTCTACCACTTCCATTGGTATCGGCATTGCTTTCGGTTTATCTGAAAAGGATGTCCAAGCACGAACCATATAGCCAGTCGCAATTTCTTCCCCGTCTCTAATAAAAGAATGTTTTAATTTAAAAGTTTTGTTTTGAATATTTAACACCGTTGTTTCAACGACAACTTCATCTTCAAACATTAACGGTTTTTTAAATTGACAAAAGGCTTCTAAGATTGGTAAGGCATATTTATCTTCCTTAAATAGTTTACTAGATGGTTTAATGAGCTCTGCTAAATATTCATGGGTAGCTTCATCCATCCATTTATAAAAGTTAGGCGTAAATACTATTCCAGCAGCATCCGTATCTCCCCAGCGAACTTTGTATTTGTATTTATGCATCGAAAACCTCCTAACTGCTGTCGTAAAACGTTATCTAAGAGTAGGTTTTAGTTGTTTTTCTATGACGTTTTTCAATTCTTGTTTTATAATTTTTCCACTGGCCGTCATCGGGAATTGTTCAACAAATACAATGCGATCTGGCACTTTAAAATCAGCTACTTTTTCTTTAATAAATTCCTTCATTGATTCTTCATTTTCTGAATAGCCTGGCTTTAATTTAATCACTGCACAACTAATCTCACCTAATACCGTATCCGGTAAACCGATAATAGCTACTTCTAATACGCTCGGATGTTTATAGAAAAACTCTTCTACTTCGCGAGGATAAATGTTATATCCACCTCGAATAATCATGTCTTTTTTACGTCCAACGATGCGTATATAACCCTTTTCATCCATCGTTGCCGAGTCACCTGTGTAAAACCAACCTTCATTATCAAAAGCCGCTTTCGTATTTTCTGGCATCTTGTAATAGCCTTTCATGACGACTTTCCCTCTAACGGCTACCTCACCAATTTCTCCCGTTGCCACTGGCTGTCTTTGAGCATCCACGATTTTCCCTTCAATTTCAGGAAGAAATTTACCTACTGTAGTAGATTTCAAATAATCGTCATCTTCAAAGGAAGTAAAGGTTACCGGTGCAGCCGTTTCAGTCATGCCGTAAGATACTTGAATATCACAGCCCATTTCAGTTCGAATTCTTCTAACAATTTCTTCTGGACAAGGAGCAGCTGCAATAATACCCGTTCTTAATGTAGATAAATCGTACTTGTTAAAATCAGGGTGATTTAATTCCAAAATAAACATTGTTGGTACGCCGTAGTGAACGGTAACTTTTTCCTGCTCAATTAGTTTTAATACGTCACCGGCCTTATATTCTTCAATAAAGGTGATTTTAGACCCTACACTCACGGCAGATAGAATACCAGGCACTAAACCAAACACGTGGAAAACCGGAACTGGAAGAAGAAATACATCTTGTTCTGTACACTTCAATGCATTAACAGTGAGGCGAGATGAAAAAACGACATTTTCATGAGTAAGCATTGCCCCTTTAGGTTTACCTGTCGTACCTGACGTATAAAGAATCGTAAATACATCTTCTTCCGGAACAATGTCGACTTCTAC
>JAAYHP010000180.1 GCA_012735355.1 Lysinibacillus sp.
CGTTTAATCGGTTTTCTTATCTTTGCTTTTTCGATAATCCAGCGTGCAACAAGCTCCCCTTCCCTCCCTGCATCGGTGGCAATAATAATTTCGTTTACATCTTTTCGAAGAAGTTGAGCCTTTACCGCATTGAATTGTTTTCCCGTTTGTTTAATGACCGCAAGTTTCATTTTTTCCGGTAGCATTGGTAAATCTTCTAGGTTCCACTGTTTATATTTCACATCGTAGCTTTCGGGATCCGCTAATGTCACTAAATGACCAAGCGCCCAAGTGACAATATATTGATTGCCTTCTAAATATCCGTTGCCGCTTTTTTTGCAATTAAGGACTCTCGCAATATCCCGTGCGACAGATGGTTTTTCGGCCAGTACTAAACTTTTTGCCATAAGTTACATCCTTTCGTAAGTCATATGACTACTATAGCATACCACTGTTTTTCCTTCATTCAGAACACATTGTAATTAATTGACAAAAACATTATAATGTAAGCGTATACATTTTCTGCATAAGGAGGGATTTTTAATGGGTCGTTTAAGTGGGAAAATTGCAATTATTACTGGTGGTGCACGTGGAATGGGAGCAAGCCACGTTCGCAAGTTTGTCGCTGAGGGAGCTAAAGTCGTTTTTACCGATTTAAATGAAGAAGGTGGAAATGCTTTAGCTCTAGAACTAGGGGAAAACGTGAAATTTGTTAAACAAGACGTTACAAACTGGGCAGATTGGGAAAATGTCATTGCTGAAACGGAAAACACTTTCGGACCAGCGAATATATTAGTAAACAATGCGGGGATTAGTGTGAATAAATCTTTAATGGAAATGACGGAAGAAGAATATCGTAAAATTGTCGATATTAATCAAGTTTCCGTTTTCCTTGGCATGAAGGCGGTTGTTCCTTTAATGCAAAAAGCCGGTGGTGGCTCCATTATTAATATTTCTTCCATAAACGGTCTTGTTGGTGGAGCTGTTGGCTATACAGATACGAAATTTGCTGTTAGAGGAATCACGAAAGCAGCTGCTCTTCAATTAGCACATTTAGGAATTCGCGTAAATTCTGTACATCCAGGTGTAATTGAAACACCAATGGTTACTGAAGGTGATGCAGTGGAAGTGATTAAAGAATTTGCAAAATCCATCCCTGTCGGAAGAATGGCTCAGCCTGAAGAAGTGACAAATTTAGTATTGTATCTTGCTTCCGATGAATCAAGCTACTCGACTGGTTCTGAATTCATTATTGATGGTGGGTTAACTGCAATGTAAGTATTTAAGCTACTTGGTAACGAAAAATAATAACTCTATCAAATTTGGTGTTGGAGAATAAAACCAACACCATTTTCTACATAAAAAAAGAGCCAAGTGACATAATTCTCCAAACCACATTTTCAAGGTGTAATGTCACATGTTTCATCAATACTTTATAATCAGTTGATTTAATTTGTGCATAAAAAAATCACGACCGATTTCGATCGTGATTTGAATTTAGCTAATTCAATTTCACTCGTTGCAAGCGCAATGCATTGAGTACCACTGAAACGGAACTGAAGGCCATCGCCGCCCCAGCAACCCACGGAGCAAGGAATCCAACGGCTGCAATTGGGATACCAAGAGTGTTATAGGCAAAGGCCCAGAATAAGTTTTGCTTAATATTGCGCATCGTTTTATGGCTCATAATGATGGCATCGGCAATACTATTTAAATCTCCGCGAATTAACGTAATATCCGCTGCTGCAATCGCCACATCCGTACCTGTGCCAATAGCCATTCCGATATCGGCAACGGCTAAAGCTGGTGCGTCATTAATGCCGTCTCCAACCATTGCCACCTTTTTCCCTGCAAATTGCAGTTTTTTAATTTCTTCCGCTTTTTGCTCAGGTAGCACTTCGGCAATCACTTTATTGATTCCTACTTCTTCACCAATCGCTTTTGCCGTCCGCTCGTTATCGCCAGTTAACATGATTACTTCAATACCCATTTCTTTTAGTCGCCCTATCGCCTTTTTCGAAGTATCTTTCACTATATCACTCACAGCAACTAATCCACTATACTTCCCATCAATGCTCGCTAACATCGCTGTTTTTCCTTTTTCCTCAAGCCGCTCCATCATCGGTAAAACTGAAGAAATTTCCACTTGATGTTTTTGCATCAATTTCCGGGTACCAACGAGCACTTCCTTTCCATCGATGAAACCTTTTACACCGTAACCAGGAATCGCTTCAAAGGCTTGCACTTCTCTTAAAGGAATCTCCTTCGCTTCAATCCCTTTCACAATTGCTTGTGCTAAAGGATGCTCCGATTGTTTTTCAACCGAGCCGATAAAGGAAAGGAAGGTTTCCTCATCTTTATCATTCGCAATAAAAACGTCCGTTAATTCCGGTTCACCTTTCGTCACTGTTCCTGTTTTATCAACAACGACCGTATTAATATGGTGAGTTTGTTCGAGATATTCTCCACCTTTAAATAAAATACCAAACTCTGCTGCTCTCCCGGAACCAGCCATAATCGACGTCGGTGTAGCAAGCCCTAAAGCACAAGGACAAGCAATAACGAGAACGGAAATTAATGCTTCTAGTGCTGGTGTAAATTCACCAGGTGTGACAAATACAATCCAAACTGCAAAAGTAATCAAGGCGATAACAACGACAATTGGAACAAAAATACCGGAGATATTATCAGCTAGTCGTTGAATCGGTGCTTTTGAACCTTGGGCATCTTCCACTACTTTAATAATTTGTGCAAGGGCCGTCTCTCGCCCTACCTTTGTCGCTTTCATTTTAATGAATCCATTTTTATTAATTGTGGAACCAAAAACAAGTGAGCCGACTGTTTTATCCACTGGAATGCTCTCTCCAGTTAACATCGATTCATCGACAGCGGTATCTCCTTCCAACACTTCGCCGTCTACTGGAATTTTTTCACCCGGCTTCACTAAAATAATATCCCCAATGACCACTTCTTCTAGCGGGATTTCCTTTTCCACACCGTCCCGCACAACGAGAGCGGTTTTCGCTTGCAACCCCATCAGTTTTTTAATCGCTTCTGATGAACGCCCTTTTGCTTTTGCTTCAAACAGTTTCCCTAATAAAATTAATGTAATTAATACCGCACTCGTTTCGAAATAAAGATCTGGATCCAAATCAGTGCCTACCGTTTTAATCGCTTGATACAAACTGTAAAAGTAAGCTGCTGATGTACCAAGCACAACGAGCACATCCATGTTGGCACTACCGTTTTTCAATGCTTTATAGGCACTCGTGTAAAATTGCCATCCGATAATAAACTGTATCGGTGTAGCAAGGACCATTTGTACCCACGGATTCATTAAAAAATCCGGCATGTAAATGAAAGATGTAAAGGAAAAGTGACCAACCATCGTCCACAATAAGGGAAAAGCAAAAATAGCCGATACAATAAATTTATTCCTTTGTTTTTTTATTTCTGCTTCTCGATAATCTAGCGCCTCTTGTTCGTTCTCTTTCATATGTGCACCATACCCTAATTTTTCAACCCTTGCGATAATATCCGATACAGTAAGTTCAGAAGGGTTAAATTCAACCGTTGCCTTTTCTAACGCAAGGTTGACAGTAGCATTGGATATGCCGTCTAGTTTATTTAAACCTTTTTCTATGCGTGTGGCGCAAGCAGCACAAGTCATTCCGGTGATGACAATTTCTTTTTTTTCTTTCACAACACCGTAGCCAAGATCTTGTATTTTCTTTTCTACTTGTTTTTCGCTAATTTTTTTTGGATCGAATTGAATCGTCGACTTTTCTAAAGCTAAGTTAACAGTGGCATTTTCTACACCTTCCATCTTATTCAATACCTTTTCAATACGATTAGAACAGGCGGCACACGTCATCCCGGTAATTTGAATCGTCGTTTCTTTCAAGTTTGTCGTTTCCTTCGTCATGGTGAATGTCACCTCTTTCTCATACCGTAATAGGGTATATAAAGTTGTAAAAGAGAAGTGCTTTCTTTCGCAAAGCACTTCTATAAAAAATTATTCTACATCATACCCTTGATCGTCGATTGTTTCTTTAATTTGCTCAATCGTCACTTTTGCTCTATCAAAAGTAACATTCACTTCTCCAGCTTCTAAATTTACTTTTACTTCTTGCACTCCATCTAAAGCACCAACGCTTCCTTCTACAGCTTTTACACAATGGCCGCAAGACATACCTTTAACGTTTAATGTGATGTTTTCCATAAGTTACTATCTCCTTTAACGATTTGATTAATAAACGATAATCCGTTAACTATTTTCTCATCAATTTTTGAATTGTAACGATTAATTCATCGATCACTTCATCATCACCTTCTGATAAGCGATCGACAACACATCCTTTAATGTGCCCCTCCAATAATATTTTGGCTACACTGTTTAATGCAGATTGGGTAGCAGCCAGTTGAGTAATGACATCATCGAAATAAACATCCAGCTCAATCATTCCTTTGATCCCTCGAATTTGACCTTCGATGCGATTAAGCCGTGTCGTTAAATCCTTTTTAACATGTTCTGGATGGTGGCTTTTTCGACAATTATCTTGAGCACAATGCTCTTCATTCAATTTTTCCAATTTCACTACCTCCATTACTCAAATTTATAATAGGATACCTACGTATGGTATGTCAATTAATTATATTCACTATTTTAAGTGATGCCATATAATAAATAAGATCGAATGTGGAAAACTAGTAGTTTCCCGATTCGATCTTTTTTACATAATTTCATTCGATTAATGTTTGTCGATTGGCTCTTTTGACAACGATTTGCTCATTTCGCAATATTGTACAAAAACACGAGCCAATTCTCGTAGGCGTTCATGAATATCTTCTTCTATAATTTCATCGTTTTCACTAAAATGGGAAGTATGTGTATATACGTAATTTGGGGTTACTAAACAACGGAAATAATCTAATATCGGTCTAAATTGATTTTCTACTACTAAATGATGTTGGAATGTGCCTCCGCTTGCCACAATGGAAGCTGGTTTGTAACGTAATGATTTCGGTGGCAACATATCTAAAGCATTTTTTAACACTCCAGGAATGGAAGCTTGATAAATTGGTGTCGCAAAAACATAGCCGTCCGCTTCTTCAAACTTTTGAATCATCATTTTCATATCATCATTGAGTGGGCTTCCATCTAATATTTGATGTTTTAGTTTTGAAAAATATAGTATTTCAAGTTCTAAACTTGAATCAAATTCTTTTATATATTTTTCAACTTGTCTTAAAAGAGCTCCTGTCTTAGTACCAAAAACAGTACCATCAACGAGTAGAATTTTCATGTTGCAAATCCTCCATCTATTGTATTCATCCATCTATCTATTGTAACAAATGCAAAAACTCCCGAATAGGGAACGAAATAGAATATTGGACAAGTTCAGTCTTTCGGCTGAAAATTAATGTACTCCTAGAAAGCTTTCTTTTTATCAATTCATACTATGTTTTTCTGAAGAAGTAGTATGTAAAGGATATTCAATCACGTGCATTTCATACTCTCACATATCCCCTTCATTCTTTCATTTTTTTCCTTTTCCAAACATAAAATAATCCATATTTCAACTCTATGATGCTGAAAATCTTTCATCTAATTTTTAATTTTATACATACTTTTCTACACAGTACCATATTTTAAATAATGATTGGAAAGGATGGGATTTTATGCAGAAAGAATTGAGTAAAACATCAAAAAAGAAAATCGCTTTTATTGTTGAGTACAACAGTATAAAAGGTTACTATCCCTTTGAAAGAGCAAGCGTATTGGCAAAACTTTTGCAAAAAGAAGAGGACGTAACTGTTTTTTTAAAAAATGCTAATGATGAAACTATTGAAATTTTTACAGATGCACAACTATCTCCAATAATATTCGATCATGTAAACGAACTAAAAAAACAACTCGAAACATTACATCCAGATTTAATTGTACAAGATGGTAAGGATTCTCCCATTGAACATATAGAAATGATAAGACCTTTTTGTAAAACTTTAGTACTGTTTGATGACTTTGGTGAAGGTGCAGAACTGGCCGATTGCAATATCATTTCTTTAATGGAAGAGCCTAGAGAAAATACGGCTCAAAATATTCTTGCAGGTAGTTTCGCCTTTGCCGTAACAGACACGCTAAAATCCATTGCAGAATCAAGAGTCTCCAACGAATTATCCAATCCACCACACATCGTTGTTGCGTATGAAGATGGGGACGTCAACAACTTGACATACCGCACATTACGCCACTTAACTCACCTACAAATCCCACTAAAAGTGACAATAGCCATTGATCGTGAATACAAACATTCTGTTGGCGACTTACAAATGATGGTATTAAGCCGTAGAAATACGAAAGTATTTAAAGATGATAAGCCTCTAGAAAAACTTTTACCAGAAGCAGATATTGTTATTTGTAACGGAAATTATACACCTTATAAAGTTGCCACAGTCGGTATCCCTTGCATCGTAGCAGCACAAAACGAACGAGAATTGAACAATATATTCCCACGGGAAAATAACGGTTTTATTAATTTAGGATTAGGTCGGAAAATGAAACAATCCAATATTCAAAATGCTGTGATGGAATTGTTGCTTCATGAGGCAAGAAGAGAGCGAGCTGTCCGCAAACAAATTCAATTAGAAATTCAAGATAATAACGACGTTTTAAAATCCCTTTTATTAGATTTTGCTTACGAACGGCATAATATGGTTTCCTTATAATAATCATTTTCTCTATTTTTATATTTTCACTCCTCAGCCGATTAAAAAGTAAAATCGGCTGTTTTTTTATATCTAAGTAGTGGGACAAAAAATTCAGTAAAATTTCGAAAAATCTTTTGGCAATTTAGAGAAATTTTTCTAGGCATGTAGTACTATTAAATATGAAGAGTGATTTAAAAAAGGAGCTGATAGTCATGGAAAATCATTTAACAGTCCTCATTTGTGACGATTCTCTTCTAATTCGTAAAAAATTAAGAGAGACGATGGAAAAATTAAAATTTAAAGAGATTTACGAAGCGGAAAATGGTGTTGCTGCTATCGAACAAGTGAAACAGCATAACCCCGATATTGTATTTTTAGACATTGTCATGCCTGATAAAGACGGAATTGAGGCTTTAAAAGGTATTAAAGAAGTAAACCCTGATATAAAAGTAATTATGGTTTCTTCAGTTGGGACAAGCAATAAATTAAAAGAAGCCCTTGAAAATGGTGCTCACGATTTCGTTCAAAAACCGATTAACTTCGAAACTATTACAAAGATTGTAGAGAACATTTTAAAGGAGGGTTAATTTATGTTTAGCCAATATTTCGGACATTATTTATTAAACCGTGGCTTAATCACAAATACTCAACTTCAAGATGCACTAGAGTACCAAGAAACTGTACATGTAAAATTCGGTGTTATCGCAGTTGACAAAGGCTTTATGACTTCTGCTCAAGTCGATGAAGTCCACGAAAAACAAAAGCAAATGGACAAGCGTTTCGGTGAAATTGCGGTAGAGCTTGGATATTTAACTGAAAATCAAGTAGAAGAACTCATCTCCCATCAAAAACAAGGCTATTTATATTTGGCACAAGCCCTTGTTGACCGCGGTTATATGACGATGGACCAATTTAGCTCTGCATTAAATGACTACAAAAAGGAATATAGCCTTTCAGATAGTGAGTTTGAAGCAATTCGCAGCGGTAGTATCGAAACTTTAGTTGAACATATTTTAACTGCAGATAATGAAGAAATCCGAGAAAAACTCGGAAACTATATTTCTTTATTTGCGAAAAATATGATACGCTTCATCGACCGTCAAGCTTTATTGGAAATTGGGGATAAAGTGAATGAAACAAAATGGTTAGTTAGTCAACAAATTGAAGGCGCTTCCCCACTATTTACTGCCCTAGCCATTGACGATGAAGCTTTACTATATGTAGCATCAAAATATGCGGAAGAAGAAATTGCGGAAGTGGATGAGCTGGCGAAAGATGCCATCAGCGAATTTTTAAACTTACATAACGGCATTTACTTAGTGAACATGTCTAACTGGGGTACTGAATTGACAATGAACCCGCAACATCTCAAAGAAAACGCAAAAGTTACTGGAGATATTTTACCGATTACAGTAAAAACACAAAACGGATCATTCCAACTTCTTCTTTCTGCTAATCCTGCAATGGTTAAAGTTGAATAATTCTTTCGTTAAAGATTCAATGGCTCACTGTGGCCATTGAATTTTTTCATTTAATTTCTTTCGTTATATTCACTTCTATCTTGTTTTTGTCAATTTCTTATAAGATTGAAATATGATACTATGATTGTAATGAACACAATAAGACGGGAGCGTTACTAATGCTTACAAAAAAAGAAATTGAACAGAAAATTGCAGAAATCAAGATGGACTATGTGAATCTGCAAGGCGATATTGAAAAGCTTGAAAATACAGGTCATATCGATTCTGTTATGCAAGCGGAAGAACGACTTGCACGTATGGAACAACAACTGGCAGAATTGAACAAAAAACTCGCGGAAATGTAAACCCGCGAGTTTTTATTTTTCGTTGTTGAGAACTTATAATTTCTTCAAAAAAATTGAAACTTTTATTTACAAAAAAACGTATATATTATTAGAAAAATGGTTATTCATTATTAATAGCTCAATAAAAAAATTATTCATTGACTTATAATTATCTTACTGATAAGATAATTATGTTAATCAATATCTTACAAATAAGATATTCCGAAACAATTGGAGGCGATATATGTATGACAGTCACAATTTATACCCAATCAAGCTGTTCATCTTCACGAAAAGCTATTAAATGGTTAAAAGAAAATAACATTCCATATATTGAAAAACGAATTACTTCCCAACCTTTAACACTTTCAGAATTCAAGAATATCCTTCGAATGACGGAAGATGGTACAGATGAAATCATCGCTACAAATTCAAATGATTTTAAAAACTTAAATGTCGACATTGACCAAC
>JAAYHP010000181.1 GCA_012735355.1 Lysinibacillus sp.
CGAGTTTCGGGCTGTTCCCGTTGGAGTCGCCCCGTCACTCCAATCAATTTTCGTTGCATATCATTTTTTTACTATGCTTCTTCACTGATTCTTAATTAAATTAGCTATATGTCCCAACCTCATTTTTATTGTCATTATTGTTTTTGATAACGTAAAACTGGATTTCTCGCAGCTAGTGTTTCGTCTAAACGGCTAACAACGGTAGTATGAGGAGCTTCTTGTACAATTGAAGGGTTTTCTTCAGCTTCTTTTGCAATTTGAATTAGCGCGTCGCAGAATGCATCTAGCGTTTCTTTTGATTCTGTCTCCGTTGGCTCGATCATCATTCCCTCTTCCACATTTAATGGGAAGTAAATTGTTGGTGGATGGTAGCCGAAGTCAAGAAGGCGTTTAGCCATATCTAAAGTACGAACACCCAATTTCTTTTGACGACGACCTGATAATACGAATTCATGTTTACAATGACGGTCATATGGTAAGTCGAAATAAGGTTGAAGTTTGCGCATCATATAGTTCGCATTTAATACCGCATATTCTGTAACAGCTTTTAAACCTTCAGGACCCATTGAACGGATATACGTATATGCTCGGACGTTGATGCCGAAGTTTCCGTAGAATGGTTTTACACGACCAATGGATTGTGGGCGATCATAATCAAAATGGAACGTGCCATCTTCTTTTTTCACTAATACTGGTTTCGGCAAGAATGGAATTAAATCCGCTTTTACTCCAACTGGACCAGAACCAGGACCTCCCCCACCGTGTGGGCCAGTAAATGTTTTGTGTAGGTTCAAGTGAACGCAGTCAAATCCCATGTCTCCAGGACGAACTTTTGACATGATGGCATTTAAGTTTGCACCGTCGTAGTAAACTTTACCACCAACACTATGAACAATATCAGCGATTTCCACGATATGTTCTTCAAACAAACCAAGTGTATTTGGGTTAGTAAGCATTAGCGCCGCAGTATCTTCTCCAACAACACGGCGTAAATCTTCTAAATCGACTAATCCATTTTCATCAGATTTAACTGTAATTGTTTCGAAACCTGCAACTGCAGCACTTGCAGGGTTTGTCCCGTGAGCTGAGTCTTGAACGATCACTTTGTTACGATGACCTTCTCCGTTCGCTTCATGGAAGGCGCGAATCATCATTAACGCAGTCCATTCACCGTGAGCACCAGCTGCAGGTTGTAATGTCACTTCATCCATTCCTGTAATTTCTTTTAAAGATGTTTGAAGTTCATACATTAACTCCATTGCACCTTGTACTGTTGATTCATCTTGTAATGGGTGAATATTCGCAAATCCTGAGAAACGAGCCACTTGTTCGTTAATTTTTGGATTATATTTCATTGTACATGAACCGAGTGGATAAAATCCTGAGTCTACCCCGTGGTTGCGACGAGATAGCGCCGTATAATGACGCATAATATCTAGTTCAGATACTTCTGGCAATTCTGCCGCTTCTTCACGTATATACTCTTGTGGAATTAAATCTGCTAAATCTACTTCAGGTACATCTAACTCTGGTAAGCTATAACCAATACGACCTTCTTTTGACAATTCGAAAATGAGCGGTTGATTTTCGTTATGCATTGTAAGCCCCCATTTCTTGCACTAATTGATCGATTTCTTCTTTTGTGCGCAATTCTGTCACAGCAATCAGTACATGGTTTTCTAATTCAGGATAGTCTCGTCCTAAGTCATAACCACCGATAATCCCTTTTTCTAATAACTTTTTATTCATTTCACTAACAGGCTTGTTTACTTTCACAACGATTTCATTAAAATGAGCACCTTGGAAAGGAACAGTAAAGCCAGCTTGTTCAAATGCATTTTTCGCATAGCGCGTTTTAACGATGTTTTGTTTTGCCATTTCTTTAACGCCCTGTTTACCTAAAGCAGTCATAGCAACGGATGCTGCAAGGGCAAGGAGCGCTTGGTTCGAACAAATGTTGGAAGTCGCTTTTTCACGGCGAATATGTTGTTCGCGAGCTTGCAACGTCAATACGAAGCCACGACGACCGTCTTGGTCCACCGTTTCCCCTACTAAACGACCAGGAACTTTACGCATTAATTTTGAAGTAGTTGCAAAATAACCACAATGCGGTCCTCCGAAGCTTTCAGGAATACCGAAAGGCTGTGCATCTCCAACAGTAATATCTGCTCCAAGTTTTCCAGGAGGTGTTAATACGCCTAATGCAAGAGGATTTGCTGAAACGACGAATAATCCTTTTACTTCGTGAGCAAGTTCTCCAATCGTTTTCAAATCTTCAATTTGACCGAAGAAGTTTGGATATTGCACCATTACCGCAGCTGTATCTTTATCAACTAACCCTTTTAATGCTTCGATATCTGTTACACCGTTTTTCGTTGGCACTTTCACAACATCGATAGATTGACCGTAAGCATATGTTTCAATCACTAGTTGATGTTCTGGATGAATCGCTTCTGAAACTAGTAATTTTTTACGTCTCGTTGAACCTGCTGCAAGCATTCCAGCTTCTGCTAGAGCCGTTCCACCGTCGTACATGGAGGAGTTTGCTAAATCCATACCTGTTAATTCAGCAATCATCGTTTGGAATTCGAAAATCGCTTGCAATTCACCTTGAGAAATTTCCGGTTGATAAGGCGTGTATGCAGTATAAAATTCAGAACGAGAAATGACGTGATCCACAATTACTGGTTTGTAGTGATTGTACACACCAGCACCTAAGAATGAAACATTTGTTTCTGTATCTTTATTTTTATCCGCTATTTGTTTTAATTCTTTAAGTAAGGCCGATTCTGATTTCGCTGGTTTAATGTTGTAAAGCCCTTTGAAGCGAACTTCTTCTGGAATATCTGCAAATAAATCATCAATGCTTTCTACCCCAATGGTAGCGAGCATTTGTTGTTTATCTTGTTCCGTCATAGGAAGATAACGATGCATCATGTTTTGACCTCCAATTAATTATTTTTCGCGTTTATAAAATGGTTTTTGAACAACTTGTGCTTTTACTCTTTTATTACGAATTTCTACTTCTACTTCTGTTCCGATTTCAGTGTATTCAATATTAAGTAAAGCTAGTCCAAGATTGCGTTTTGTCGTAGGAATTTGCGTACCAGTTGTCACGACACCAATTTCAGTATCACCTTTAAATACTTTGTATCCGTGACGAGGAATTCCTTTATCGATCATTTCAATGCCGACAATTTTTCTTGAAAGTCCTTCTTCTTTTTGCTTTTTCAACGCTTCTTTTCCAATGAAATCCGCTTCCTTTTGGACCTTTACTGCAAATCCAATTCCCGCTTCTAAAGGAGAAATGTCCTTTGATAATTCTTGACCATAAAGAGGCAGACCCGCTTCAAAACGAAGTGTATCCCGCGCACCTAACCCACAAGGAATAAGGCCTTTGTCTTTACCCGCATCTAAAATTTTTGTCCAAAGAGCGACAATGGCTTCAGGTGCTCCGTATAATTCAAAGCCATCTTCTCCAGTATAGCCGCTGCGAGATAATAGCACTTGATAGCCAGAAATTTCAACATTCTCTTTAAATGTAAAAGGTTTAATTAGAGATAAGTTTTCTTCTGTTAATATTTGAAGAATTTCTTCAGAAAGAGGTCCTTGAAGGGCAATGAGAGCATACTCATCAGATTGATCTGTAATCGTTACGTCACCTTCAGCATGTTCCTTCATCCACTCAAAATCTTTTTCAATGTTCGCTGCATTGACAACCAATAAATATTTTTTGTCGCCGAGGAAGTAAACGATTAAATCATCAACAACCCCACCGTTTTCATAGCACATTGCATTATATTGTGCGCCACCTACTGGTATTTTCGAAATATCATTCGATAAAAGTTTTTGGAGAAATTGTAATGCATCATTACCTTCTACCAAAATTTCTCCCATGTGGGACACATCAAAAAGCCCTGCACGTTCGCGCACCGCTTCATGCTCCTCTTTAATGGATGAAAATTGAACAGGTAAGTCCCATCCACCAAAATCAATCGTTTTCGCACCATATTTTGAGTATTCCTCAAATAAAGGCGTCTTCTTTAGTTCTCCCATCGAAACTCCTCCTTAACTACTTTATACTTGCCTATTTACACAACTGAAAAAATGCCCATATAGGTGAAAAGGACAGAAAATCCCCCCTCGAAAGAAGAATTCTCTGTCCTTGCACCTGAAAGTTACACCTACTTAAAACTAATAGGCTTTCCTCTTGGGTGGCTGATTATCAGCACTCTCCAGAGTTGCGTCCCGTACGAGTCTTTTTGCCTGAGAGATTCATAGTTCCACTACTTGCTCCTTCGGCGACGTTTTTCACGTTCTCTCCCCGCACAATCATCCGCGCCATATTCAATTACCATGTACAAATAGACATCTTTGCCTATATCCTAACATTGAACATATAATAAGGCAATGTTTTTTTAAATACCGTTAAGAACACGAATATTAAATGATTCAAACCTGTTTTTTATTCGCCTTTTAAACGATTTACTTGGAAGACGATATAGTTTACAATTTGCCGAATTGTCCTGCCTTCCGTGAAGACTCTTATATGTCCAGCTTGTTTATAAAATTTTCTTCTATAGTAATATAGTCGTTCTAATTCTTTTTTAGTCGAACGTTGTACAATCGGACGATTTTTATCATTTTTAATTCTCTGATAAATGTCCTCAAAACTTGCATCAAGAAAAAATACTAATCCTGTTCTTCTCATAATTCGTCGATTTTCTTCCTTCATCGCTACGCCACCACCTGTTGCGATGATACAGGCTTCATCACGGAAATTTCTTAAAAATTCCGTTTCCAAATTTCTAAAATATTCTTCTCCATATTTTTCAAAGATTTCGGGTATAGACATCCCTTGTTGCCTTACTATTTCTTTATCCATATCATAAAAAGGCATTTTCAAGGCATAACTCAATTGACGTCCAATTGCACTTTTACCGCATCCCATAAACCCTACTAAGTATATTTTCCGCATTGCCAGACACCTTCTTTTATTTGCAAAAACTCGATAAACTTACTTGTTAATTTCTAGTAGATTTATCGTAGCATGAACATTCATATTTTCCAACGAAGTAATAATTTTAATTTGTGTTTGATAGGAAGTAATAAAAAACAATACAAAACTTAACATAAAAAACAATAGAAC
>JAAYHP010000182.1 GCA_012735355.1 Lysinibacillus sp.
AACATAAATCATTAAGAATAAGTTACGAAGATATTTTTTCACAAATGATATGTTTTTCAGGATAAATCTTTGAAAGGAGTTTTTTATGGAAGCAAATTCTAAAAATTTGCAACTGGGACAAAATGTTGTCATTGAAGAGGGGGTCACAATAGGTGAAAATGTGTCGATTGGACATAATACAGTAATTTTATCGGGAACTGAAATTGGAGATAACGTCATCATCGGGTGTAACTGTGTGCTAGGAGTAAAGCCTGGTGGCAATAAAAGAATGAGACGTGACGATTACACGGCAACAAAGTTAATCATCGGTGATGGTACGAAAATTGGTAACCTCGTTTCGATTTATAGTGGTACTTCAATTGGGGAGCATTGTTTTGTTGGAGATCATGCAAGCATTCGTGAAAATGTAACAATTGGCAATGAAACGGTGGTAGGGAGAGCGGCAATTGTTGAATTAAACACGAAAATTGGAAGTAATGTAACGATTCAAACCCTCGTCTATGTCACTGGGGATACGATCGTTGAAGATAATGTATTCTTTGGCCCATGCGTGTCGATGTCCAATGATAAATATATGGGATTACAAGAATACGAGCTGAAAGGTCCGCATTTTAAACGAAATGTTAAAGTTGGCAATAACGCGCCGTTTTTACCGAACGTGACGATTGGTGAAGATGCGGTCGTTGGCGCTGGGTCCGTTGTGACAAAAGATGTCAATGCAGGGGATACTGTCGTTGGTGTGCCGGCAAAAAAGATGAAGTAACACAATTTCATCATTAAATAAGTCTATTGTTAAAGGAGGGAATGTATTTTGATGATTCCAATGGTCGATTTAAAAGAAGAGTTCAATTTATTTCGAGATGAACTCTACGAAGCTGTGAAAGAGGTTATTGAAAGGGGCGCTTTTATTTTAGGTGATAAAGGAAAACAACTTGAAGTGGAAATTGCTAAATATATAGGGGCACGTTATGGCATTGGGGTAGCTAATGGAACGGATGCGTTATTTTTATCTTTAAAAGCATGCGGAATTGGACCGGGGGATGAGGTCATTACGACGCCTTTTACTTTTTTTGCAACTGGGGAAGTAATTGCAAATATTGGAGCTACTCCTGTTTTCGTTGATATTGATGAAAAAAAGTATAATATGAATCCAGCGAAAGTGAAGGAAGCAATCACTTCGAAAACGAAGGCGATTATCGTCGTTCATTTATTTGGTCGGGCTGCAGAGATGGATTCCATTATGGAGTTGGCTAAGAAAAATAGTTTGTATGTGATTGAAGATGCTTGCCAAGCTATCGGTACAAAATATAAGGGGCGAGGTATCGGAAGTATCGGGAATATCGGTTGCTTTTCCTTTTTCCCATCGAAAAATTTAGGTGCTTTTGGAGATGCAGGGATGATTGTAACTTCCGACGATGAATTGTATGAGCGACTATTGCTTTTGAGAAATCACGGAAGTAGTGTAAGATATCATCATTCTCTTCTTGGATATAATAGCAGATTAGATGAAATACAAGCAGCGATATTGCTAGTAAAATTTAAGTTTTTAAATGATTTTATAGAAAAGCGGATTTTAATTGCAAAACGATATAATGAAAAATTGAAAGGGATTGTGAAAACGCCAGAGGTATTGGGTCATTTTGAGCATACGTTCCATCAATATTGTATTGAAACTTCCGAACGGGATGAGTTGATGGTAGCGTTAGAGAAAAACGGAGTTGCTTCAGCCGTTTACTACCCAATTCCTTTGCATTTGCAGGAAGCTTTTCGCTATTTAGGTTATCGTAAAGGAGATTTACCAGTAGCTGAAAAGGTAGCAGAGAATATTTTGGCACTTCCAATCGGGCCAACTCTAAGCAAAGAACAACAAGATTATGTG
>JAAYHP010000183.1 GCA_012735355.1 Lysinibacillus sp.
AGGCTCGAGTCGGGCCCGTGGAAAGCGTCCCCGGAACGGAAATCAATTTTCAGTTTAATATCAAAAACTCATCATTTTCTTTTAAGAGAAAATGATGAGTTTTTACTTTTGTCCCAACCTCTTTTTCTCTACTATTCACGATAACCATACATGTCCGATATTTCTTTACAAATATCGATCACTTTTCGAATCATTTCATGCTCTGAATCTGTAGGAATTTCTTCTGAAAAACCGATATCCGCCACTGCAGCAACAATTTCATTTTGATAATTTAATATCGGGACACCAAAGGAAGATACGTGATTTACTAACGGTTCCTGCGCAAAGGCAACGAATTCCTTCCGAATTTCTTGCAATTCTTGTTCAAATTCATCTTTTGAGAAATTAGGAATTTTCGATTGCTCTTCTTTTATCCATTGGAACACTTCTTCGCTATTTGCGTAGGCTGCAAACACTTTGCCAGCAGCAGATAACAGCGGTAACTTTGTTCCGATTTGAGCACCGATGTTAATTCCATAATTCGTATTCCAAATATTTGTTATGACCGGATTGTCATTGAGCCAAATGGAGAGGGAAGTCGACATTTGAGTAATATTGCTGATTTCTTTAAAGTAAGGAGTTAGCTTAATGGTAATGTCGTGATTTTTCATTGCTTTATTCCCGTATTCTAATATTTTATATCCTAAAGAGTAGGCACCTTGGCGGTCGCGATATAGCAAATCCAATTGGGTCAACGTGTTCAAATATTTGTATAGGTTGCTTTTAGAAATTCCGGTCTCTTGCTGAAGTTCAGTAAATTTTACAGGAAAATCACTTTGTGCAACGACATCAATTATTTTTATGCCCTGTGCAAGGGAACCGATTGTCGTAGGAGATTTAGTCATGTGAGATATTCCTTTCTAAAAATGATAACAATTGCTTAATAATTACTAATAGTTTAATATAATTTCTTGAAGATTATCAATATAGTGAAAACATTTATCTATAAGGGGGAGTATGTTATGGTGGTTTTAAGCGATAAAATTGAATCTTTCAAAAATAGTATTGACAACATTGTACAAGTTTTAGAACAAACAGAAGAGGCAACTCTTTATATTAAACCTTCTGAAAAAGAATGGTCTGCAATGCAAATCGCTTCTCACGTGATTGAAGCGGTGAATTTCTGGGTGAATGATTTAGAAGCATTATTGATTGTACCAGGAGCTAAATGGGGCCGCAACCATGAGCATGCAGGTCGTTTATCTGCGGTAGATGAAAAAGTTGTATCTCAACTGAAAAGAGCGGAAGTTATTGAAAGCTTAAAAAATCTTGTTCCAAAAGTAGAAAGTGCTTTATCGAAAGTGAAGGAAGAAGATTTAGAAAAAACAGCGCCTAGCTACAATCCAAATTTCGACGGTAAACCGCTATCGTTTTTAATTGATCATTTAATTGTTGGCCATGTGGAAAGCCATTACGGGCAAATACAACGCCACTTAGCAAAAGTTCAATAAATAGAAAGGGATCGTTTCGAACTTTGAAACGATCTTTTTATATTTTATGAAAAGAATCTTCCCTATAGTCGAAAATTTGATAAGATAGACAATAAAATTGCGCAAGGAAGTGTAAAAGTGGCAAAAAAGAAATTGGCGAAGACGAATGCTGTAAGGTTGCTAGATCATTTTAACGTAAATTATGAACTATTGAGTTATGAAGTGTCAGATGATGTGGATGGCATTTCTGTCGCCAATAAAATTGGACATTCGGTAAGTCATGTTTACAAAACCCTCGTGACTTGTGGAGGAGGGAAATTTTTTGTGTTTGTCATCCCGGTAAGTGAAGAGTTAGATTTAAAAGCGACTGCTCGCATCTCGGGAGAAAAGAAAATCGACATGCTTCCTTTAAAAGATTTACTTGCGACAACTGGATATGTACGGGGCGGTTGTTCACCGATTGGGATGAAAAAGCAGTTCCCTACATTTATTGATGAGTCGGCAAAAGAGCTGGAGTATATGATTGTAAGCGCAGGAAAAATAGGCATGCAAATCAAGTTAGCTCCAAAGGATTTGGAAAGAATTACAGGCGGAATGTTTGCTCCTGTTACAAAGGGATAATCTATATTAGAAAAGTAATGTAGGAAGCACTTAATTAAGATTTTAGAGAAAGAAGGCGCAGTTGGAGATGAAAAAAGTATATGCATGGCGATGGGGATTTTACTTAGTAGGAATATCCATCATGTCATTAGGAGTTACGATGATTATTAAAGGGGAAGATGTCGGCGTCAATGCATGGGACGTATTGCATATCGCCCTATATAAAACGCTCGGTTTAACGATTGGAATATGGTCGATTATTGTAGGGCTTTTAATTATCGCCTTTACTTCGATTTCGTATCGGCGTTTACCGAAAATTGGCACGTGGATTAATTTAGTGATGATTGGGGCATTGATCGATTTTTATTATTGGCTTTTGCCCGATGCCCAATCTTTTGCTTTTCAATTAGTTTATTTTCTTTTAGGGATATTGGTATTAAGTTTTGGAACGGGCATGTACATATCGCCGAATTTAGGCTCCGGTCCGCGGGATAGTTTAATGATGTGGATTGTGGATAAATTAGGTGGAAGCATTAAGATGGCTCGCATATCCTTGGAGTTTATTGTAGCGCTAATCGGTTGGGTGTTAGGAGGGCCTCTTGGCGTCGGAACGATTATCATTGCGTTATTCTCAGGATATATTGTGCAATTTGCTTTGCCCTATTTCCAAAAGTTGTTATTGAAGTGTATTGGCGAGGAATCGTTAAAAGGTGTAAAACCTTTTATTCATTCATAATGTTAGCCATCTAAAGGGCTTTTCCTTTCGGTGGCTTTTTTAGTTGATACCTAAAGGGGTATTTGACATAATGAAAGAAAAGATTGCAAAGGGGAACTGTCAGGAGCATGTCGTTTATTCAAATGGGCAATGTGACAGTGCAAACGGAATGGGTCGCCATTGTCATCGCATTATTGCTATTAATTGCTGTGGAGAAGTGGGTAGTTCGAAGGGAGTCCACTTACTTTTCAGATATATTTTTTTACTATATTCTGACGTGGAAACTTAGCTACGTGTTATTTGAATTTTCTTTATTTGTAGATCATCCAATGTCTCTTCTATATTTTCATGGAGGAGTAAAAGGGCACGTCCTCGGAATCATCGTCGCAATTCTTTATTTACTTTATAAATCATATAGGAAAAAAGAGTCGCTTGATTGGAGCTATTTATTATTTACTTTTGTCATATATTTTTCACTTTACCAGTCAACGTTATTGATTTTAACAAAACAGTACGTAATAG
>JAAYHP010000184.1 GCA_012735355.1 Lysinibacillus sp.
CAAAAACTCATCATTTTCTTTTAAGAGAAAATGATGAGTTTTTACTTTTGTCCCAACCTCTTTTTTATTTGCTAAAAAGCTAAAGAGATAGGAGTGATTTTGTTTTCCTTCGTATGCATTTGTGATTATTTACCGGCGGATTAGGAAATAGTAATGATGTGAAAATATGAGGGAGAGTGAAAAGATGGCAAGAATTGCAACTTTAATTACTGATTTATTTGAAGATGTGGAGTTTACAAGTCCTAAAGAGGCTTTAGAGGCGGTTGGCCATGAGGTAGTGACGATTGATAAAGTTGGAAATAAAACGATTCGCGGAAAGAAAGGCGAGGCAAAAGTTGAAATTGATTATGGCATAGAAGATGTGAAACCGGAAGATTTTGACGCACTCTTTATTCCTGGTGGATTTTCCCCAGATTTATTGCGAGATGATGATCGAGTAGTGGCCTTTGTGAAATCATTTATGAAAGATAAAAAACTTGTTTTTGCCATTTGCCACGGTCCGCAGCTGTTAATTTCTGCCCGGGAGTTGGAAGGCCGTGACGTAACCGGCTATAAGTCCATTCGTGTCGATTTAGAAAACGCTGGAGCGAAGTTTCATGATGAAGCGGTTGTTGTGTGTGGTAATCAGTTAGTGACTAGTCGCACGCCGGATGATTTACCGGTGTTTAATCGAGAAATTGTGAATTTGTTAAAGGAAAAGGAAATGGAAAAGTAATCTTAGCAAAAGCCCAAGCTACGCCTCCTTCCTTCCGCTTGGGCAACTTTTACATAAGTAAAACTGTCAATGCACACTAAAAGATAATCATTGACGTATACTAGTATATTATGTATCATAAGAATGCTTCATTTTCGCACTTTATTTCCATTTTTTACTAGTGGCAAATGAAGCGAGCGCTAATTAAGGAGGGAGAATAAAGCGCTATATAAATATAAATTGGAAAACAGTTAAAGCGCCAGAACTAAGGAAATCGGACGGCAATTCTTAGTTGACGAGGTGGAGGTTTATCGAGTTTTCGGCGGATGCCTCCCGATCGTATGCCCGGTCGTGATTTTCGTTTTTAAAACATAAAAGCGATTTTATGGACAGAGGAACGAAAAGGCATATAAAAATTTCAGAAGCAATACTAACCTACTAATCTTTTTTAACGATTGGAATTAGACAGAATTCAACTTTAAAAAAGAAATGAAAGTAGGCTTAGTTTCATATTGTCATTTTTACTATTCAATAATGAAGGAGATTGATTTGATTTTCTTCTGGTTATTATGAAGTAAAGACAACTTGGCATTGCTTCTTAACGGAGGTTTATATATGTGTGGAATTGTCGGATATAACGGTAACTTAGATGCGAAGGAAATTTTATTAAAGGGATTGGAAAAACTAGAATATCGTGGTTATGACTCAGCAGGAATTGCAATCCGCAATAAAGAAGGGGTAACAGTATTTAAAGAAAAGGGGCGTATTAAAGATTTAAGAAATGTAGTAGATGGGGAAATTAAAGGTAATATTGGCATTGGCCACACACGCTGGGCAACTCACGGTGTGCCAAATAAAATAAATGCCCACCCCCATCAAAGTGCAACGAAACGCTTTACCATTGTTCATAACGGAGTTATTGAAAACTATCACTTACTCAAAAAACAATATTTAAATAACATTCCAATGCAATCAGAAACGGATACGGAAGTTATCGTTCAACTAGTGGAACAATTTTCAAAGGAAGGCTTATCAACAATCGAAGCTTTTCGAAAAACCTTATCGTTGTTACACGGATCATACGCAATCGCACTGCTTGACGAAGAAGATGGGGATACGATTTATGTAGCAAAAAATAAATCTCCTTTGCTCGTTGGCGTAGGAGATGGTTGTAACGTTGTTGCGTCAGATGCAATGGCAATGTTACAAGTAACAAATCAATTTATTGAAATTCATGATGGGGAAGTTGTGCTTGTTCAAAAGGAAAAGATCGAAATTTCTACTTTAGATGGACAGAAAATTGAGCGAAAACCTTATACAGTCGAATTAGATGCCTCTGACATCGAAAAGGGCACATATCCTCATTACATGCTAAAAGAAATGGATGAACAGCCGGGAGTCGTACGTAAAATTATTCAAGAATATAGTAATGAAGCAGGGGAACTTTCAATTGATGAAGCGATATTTGCTGCGTTACGCGGTGCGGATAGAATCTATATTATCGCTGCAGGAACGAGCTATCATGCAGGTCTAGTTGGAAAAGAGTATTTTGAAAAGTTAGCGGGTATTCCTGTAGAAGTTCATATTTCTAGTGAAATTGGCTACAATATGCCACTTTTATCTGAAAAACCGTTATTTATTTTCATTTCCCAATCCGGCGAAACGGCGGATAGCAGACAAGTATTAGTAAAAGTGAAGGAACTAGGGCATCCAGCTTTAACGATTACAAACGTAGCAGGCTCAACCCTTTCAAGGGAAGCGGACTACACATTGCTATTACATGCTGGCCCTGAAATCGCGGTGGCATCAACAAAAGCTTATGTTGCTCAATTGGCTGTATTAGCTATCGTAGCCTATGTAGCAGGTGAAGGCTCAGATGTTGATTTAAAAAAGGAACTGGCCATTGTAGCAAATGCGATTCAAACGATGGTGGATTCGAAAGATGAAATGCAAAAGATTGCCCTGGAGTATTTAAACAATGTGCGTAACGCTTTTTTTATCGGGCGAAATATGGACTATTATGTAAGCTTAGAAGGCGCATTAAAATTAAAGGAAATCTCTTATATTCAAGCGGAAGGTTTTGCTGGCGGTGAGTTAAAGCACGGGACGATTGCGTTAATAGAAGAAGAAACCCCTGTATTTGCTCTCGTTACGCAGGAAGCAGTCGCTTTAAATATTCGTGGTAATGTAAAAGAGGTTGTAGCTCGAGGTGCAAATGCTTGCGTTATTTCAATGGAAGGCTTGAATGAAGAAGACGATCGATTCGTCATTCCGAAAGTGCATACCCTTCTGACACCACTCGTTTCTGTCGTGCCGTTACAATTAATCAGTTATTACGCAGCCCTTGAGCGGGGATGTGATGTGGATAAACCGCGGAATTTAGCCAAATCGGTGACGGTGGAATAATATTTGGACAAAAAATCTGTGATGTGTTTGACTAATAAAGTTGTTTAAATATACTGTATATAATTGGAAAAGACATTCGGTTTGCTTACTTTTATGTAACCGAATGTTTTTCTATTTCTAAAAAATAAGTCTCCAAGTAAGCGTAAAATAGAGGTTGGGACAAAAGTAAAAACTC
>JAAYHP010000185.1 GCA_012735355.1 Lysinibacillus sp.
GTTTTCTTGCAATAGCACTCTTGGAGAATCCCTCTTTGTATAAACGATGAATCTCGATGTAAAGCATAAATCTGTTCACTCCTAATTCCTCACTTTCAATTGACTAGTAACAGTATATTTGAAAGTGATTGATGGTGGGGAAACTGTTTAATCTTATTTGGGGAATTCTGTTGAGTTCTATTTGTGGAAAACTGTTGATTCTAGTTTAGCGTTTACAAAAATTTAAAGACAAAATTAATTGTTAGCTTTTTATTTATACTTATCATTCCTTCTATAACGATAGGTTTGTTAGCTTTTTTAGAGGCTAAAGAAACTGTCGAAAATGAGATGTTAGCAAGTATAGATGATAATTTAAATTTATTAAATACAACGATTACGGAAGAAATTCAAAGTAAAATTCTTGATATTGACTACCTTTCCACTATTATCACAATTGATATGTATGAAAATGATGGCTTAGTAATACATGAAGAATTAAATAAATATGTTCAAATGCACTCGGAAATACAAGCAATTTATGTAGGTACTGAAAGTGGATTATTTATACGAGAACCGTTTGTAGAAATGGCTAAAGACTATGATCCTAGAGAAAGAGATTGGTATAGACAAGCATTCGAAAAAACAGGTGAAGTAGTCATTAGTGAACCTTATGTGGCGGCAAGTAATGGCGAGATGGTAGTTACGATATCAAAAACGGTAAATGATCATTCAGGGGTTATAGGAGTAGATATTAAATTAGAATATCTCCAAAAATTGGCTAGTCAAATTAAAATTGGAGAAAACGGCTTTGCATTATTGTTAGACGATCAAGGGAAATTTATCGTTCACCCAACGATTGAAGCTGGTAGTACTATTGATGAATTTTACTATAATCATTTTTACGGAGCAAAAGAAGGTATATTTGATTACGTATTAGATGGCGATAAAAAAATAATGGCCTTTATTACGAATGACATTACAGGATGGAAATTGGGAGCTAATTTCTATACTTCAGAAATAAACGATATTGCTACTCCAATATTACAAAAAACAATGTTCATAATTCTTATTTCTATTTTGGGTGGAGGAATAATTGCCTATATTGTAATTCGTTCCATTATTCGACCTATTAATAAATTAATTGATGAAGTAAAGACAATTAGTCAAGGAGACTTAACTGAGGAGATTGGAGTTGCTTCAAAGGATGAAATTGGTCAATTAGCAATAGCTTTTAAAGAGATGCAGAAAAGTTTGAAATTGTTAGTACAAGATGTCGATAAACATGCTTTACAAGTGGCTTCTTCTTCGGAAGAGTTAAGTGCAAGTACAGAGCAAACTGTCATTGTAACGGAACAAGTATCAGATTCCGTTCAAGAAATTGCAATTAGCGCTGAAAAACAAATGAACGGAGTGGAACAAACAGTCAAAGCATTAGCAGAAATTACAAAAGGTGTAACCTTTATTTCGGAACGGGCAATGCAAGTGCTGCAACTTGCTCAACATACAACGAATCAAGCGGAAATTGGTGGACAAGCTGTTACGAATACAGTGAATCAAATGAATTCTATATACGATTCTGTAAGCAAATCCAACATAATAATTCATTCGTTATCGGAACGTTCAAAAGAGGTTAATGTAATTTTAAATGCTATTAAGGACATTGCTGATCAAACGAACTTGTTAGCATTAAATGCAGCGATTGAAGCGGCAAGAGCTGGGGAACATGGAAAAGGATTTGCGGTCGTTGCAGAGGAAGTGCGTAAACTTGCGGAACAGTCTCAAGGATCCGCAGCTGAAATTCAAACAATCATTGAAGGAATTTTAAATGATACGGAAAACTCTGTTCAAATTATGAATCAAGTGACGTTCGATGTTCAAGAAGGTGTGAATGTAACGAACGAAGCGATTGAGAAGTTTCAACAAATCCTTCAAAGTACAAAAGAAATTACACCGCAAATGGAAGAAATATCAGATGCAACACAACAAATTTCCCGGGAA
>JAAYHP010000186.1 GCA_012735355.1 Lysinibacillus sp.
GTGAAAGTGTGGGAAGAGTATAAAGATCCAATAACAAAAATCACGAAACATCAAGAAGTAACGAAATTCGAAAACGAACCTTGTAAACTATCGTATGTGAATCATACAACTGCCGCAAACCCTACTGGTGGCCCAGCAGTAATTACACAAACAATTAAGCTGTCGTTAGCGCCTGAGCTTGAAGTGCCACCAGGTAGCAAAATTATAGTTACTCAAGATGGCAAAACTACTGAATTTGCTAGAAGTGGCGAACCAGAGGTACACATGGACCATCAACATATAACACTCGAATTATTTAAGGAGTACGCATAATGGCTAGATGGGGAAAAGTTGATTATCGGCAATTGAAACGATTGCAGGAGCGAATGCAAAAACTTGAAAAGATAGAGTTAGAAAAGTTTTGCGAGGCTATGGCAAAGGAAATCGCTGCGAGATTACTGGCGAAAGCCATTAAACGTACACCGGTCGGTCAATATGAAGATGGGCGCGTTGGTGGTACATTAAGACGGGGTTGGGCTGTAGGGAGTATTACTAAAAAAGGTAATACGTATGAAATAGAGGTTTTTAACCCGGTTGAGTACGCAATGTATGTTGAGTTTGGACATAGAACAAGGAATCATAAGGGTTGGGTTCCAGGACGTTTTATGATGACGATATCTGCAGATGAATTACAAAAAGATGCACCAAAAATTATTGAAAAGAAATTAATCAAACTCTTAGGAGATGCGATGAATGGGAATTAACGATATCATAACAGCCATCTCTATTAAACTAAATCAAGTCTTTGGAGACGACATTCGAATATATGCCGACGACATACCGCAGGGCTTTAAGGCACCTGCTTTTTTTATTCTGTTTTTAAACTTGGAGCAAATCCAACAAATCGGTAATCGATGGAGAATAAACACCTTATTTAATGTGCAGTATTTCCCACAAAACGGACGTGCAGAAGCTTCTAATATGTCATTGAAGGTACAACAAGCACTAAAGGAAATAACGCTGTTAAATGGCACTACAATGCTTAGTACAAACGGAAACACTGAGATTGTAGACGGTAACGCACATAATTTTATAAACTTCAACTTCTTCCTACAAGAGATTGAAGCGAAAGAGTTTATGTGGTCATTAGAACAGCGCTCGAAAACGACGAGAGGGTGAAAATATGACGATTAAAGAGAAAGCGAAGAGGACACGAGCCACAAAAGAACAAGTGGCAAAAGTGATTAAGGAAGTTGTAAAGCCAAAGTTTACAAAACAGCAGCTATTGCAAAGCCAAAAGTATGTAAATCGACGCGATGCACTTAACGCTCTACTAAAAGACGATGAGTCATACACACATGAGCAAGTCGATGAAATTTTAGAGAAATTCTATAAAGGAGGCAACAAATAGTGGCATTAGGTGGAGGATTTTTCTTAACTCAAAACAAAGTGCTTCCAGGTACTTATCATAACTTTATTAGTGCTGCACGAGCATTTGTTAATTTAAGTGATCGTGGCTATGTAGGCTTACCAATCCAACTAGATTGGGGAGTTGACGATGAAGTATTCACAGTAACTGTGGAGGCACTTCAAAAAGATTCGCTGAAAATCTTTGGATATGACTATACTCATACAAAGTTAAAAGGGATTCGTGATGTATTTAAGAATGCTCATACAGTCTATTTTTATAAATTAGCCGAAAATGCGACTGCTGCTTCTAATGAATTCGGCATAGCAAAATACAAAGGTATTCGAGGTAACGACTTAAAAGTAGTTATTAGGGCATATGTAGATGAACCAACTAAGTTCGATGTATTGA
>JAAYHP010000187.1 GCA_012735355.1 Lysinibacillus sp.
CCCTCTAGAGTCATTTCTAATTGCGTGTTATAATTTTCTTGAATAGTCATTTGATTATTCATAAGAAATCGTCCTTTCTTTAGAATGTTTTTTGGTCAATTTCATTCTATAAAAAAGGACGATTTTTTTGTACCCTAAAAACAGAAAAAAGGGCTGAGCCCAAGGTCGATTCAATCGACTTTTCGGACAGCCCCTTTTTGAATGATGTGCTTGATTAGTCACTGATTATGGATTTATTTGGTATAGTAAAAATAAGCACTTCATTAGGAATGATGTTGATGCTTATATAGCCATACTAAGTGCAATGGATATCGAGAAAAGGGGTGAAGTGAATGAGTACGATTGGTGCAATTATACAAATATTGTTTGTGTCAATCCTAATATTTTTTATTAGTGGGAGACTCATTGGTTCCAATGTGAATTTATTTAGAAGAGTAATGTCTGTTATTATTAGTGTCTCATTCACTACCTTTGTTTTTTGGTATACCTTTATAAGAGAAAACTCAGAATATCATGACTATGACGGTGTTGTAAGCGTAGCAACATTATTATGGATTGGAAGCATGTTACTTATTTCCATGCTCATTTATTTGTTTTTTGAATTATTTGATCCGATTGCATTAGATGAAAGTAACGGACGGGAACATGGTAGAAAGTCCATTTTTATAAAAATGATAAATTATTGGCGTTATCAGAAACGTCTTCGTTTTGTTTTAAAAGTGGCTGTTACGAACGGCATTACAAGAACGGTAAAATATGCAAGGAGTCGGGATACTGACAGGCAACTTGCCATCGCTTTACGTACAACTTTAGAACAAAGCGGTGGAATTTTCGTTAAATTTGGACAAGTATTATCTACTAGAAAAGAATTATTTTCCCCGGTATTTATTGAAGAACTGATAAAATTACAACAAAAAGTAAAGCCGATGCCTTTTGAAGAAGTGGAGATGATTTTGAAGGAAAACTTACCTTTTGAAATCGATGAAGTCTTTTCGTTTTTTGAAGAGAAGCCCCTTGCGGCAGCTTCCATCGGCCAAGTTCATCGGGCGGTTTTGAGGCATTCCCACGAAGAAGTAGTCGTGAAAATTTTAAGGCCGCAAGTAAAGCAAATCATGAGAGAGGATTTAAGCATTTTATTGGAATTTGCTGATTGGATTACAGCAAGATCCCAATGGGCAGAGAGCTTAGGATTTAAAACGTTAGCAGAGGGATTTGCTTCTTCGATGAAAGAAGAAACGGATTTCGAAATTGAAGCTCGCAATATGATACAAATTCGAAATATATTAAAGCATAGTAAATTGAACGTGAAAATTCCAAAAGTATATGAAGAATTTAGCAATGAGAATATTCTTGTAATGGAATATATAAAAGGGATTAGCATTGCTGAGCTAGATAAAATAGAAGAATTCCATTTTGATCGCCAAGAAGTGGCTAGAACAATCATCCATTCTTATTTAGAACAAGCATTAATATCAGGAATCTTCCATGCAGATCCCCATCCAGGTAACATTTCAATCAATCCAGACACGGGAGAATTAGCAATTCTTGATTTTGGCGCGGTATGCCGTATATCTGGGCAACAACAAGAAGGGCTAAAATTGTTTTTCATAGGGATAGAACAGGGAGATCCGGGTTTATTGTATGATGCCATTTCAATGTTAATTAATAATAAGGACGACATTAATCGTCAAGAGTTGGAACAATCAATCGGACAGATATTGCTTCGAATTTCCTATGTGAAAAAAATTCCTACGGATGAAACGATTTATTCGATTTTTACAGTTATACGGGAATCTGGGTTACAGTTTTATCCTTCCGTTAGCCTAGCTTTACGGGTTATTGTAACGCTAGATGGACCGTTAAAAATCATCGACCCAGACTTTAATATTTTTGATGAAGCGAAAAAATTTACGAATAAATATATGAAAACTAGCTTGAGAAAGCCACTGACAGAACCATTGGAAACAATGGATAAAATTCAAGAAGAATTAGCGATTTTAATTCCGAATTTACGGAAAATACCAAGAAGGATTGACCAGTTAATTCGGAAAGTGGAAGACGGAAAAGTTATTTTACATCATGATATCTTCTCTGATAAATCGAATTCAAAATTCGTAACCCAATTGTTTTCCAAGTTTGTGTTACTGATGGTTGGAATTACGTTTGGTATTATTTCAACCGCATTGTTAGCCATTTCTCAATTTATTGAAACAGCATATGCCATCTATTTAAATACAGCCGCCTATCTCGGATTGTTTTTATGTTCCATTTTACTTGTCCGATTATCGATTCAAGCGATTCGGGATATGAAGCGGAAAGATTAAGTACAGCACTTTTCTCGTTTGCATGCGGGAAAGGTGTTTTTTTTGTGGGAATTGTTTCAAATAATAGCAGTGAATCATTCTCACGAATAGTTCAATAGTCTGCTATAATAGTGGGAGTAGAATTAGAGAGGATTTTTTAAATGAATAATAAACCGCATCTTTTAGTTGTTGACGGAATGGCTCTTTTATTCCGTTCTTTTTATGCCACGAGTGTCATGGGACATTTTCAATATTTACCGGACGGAACGCCAAGTAACGGTGTGCAAGGTTTTGCTCGACATGTGTTAACAGCTCAGTCAATTGTAAAGCCTACCCATCTTGCAGTTTGTTGGGATATGGGAACAAAAACCTTTCGCAATGAGATTTTTGAAGGTTATAAAGCGAATCGAACTGCTCCGCCGGAAGAAATGATACCCCAATTTGATATGGCGAAGGAAGTAGCGGAACTAATTGGCTGGAAAAATATCGGTGAAGTAGGAATGGAAGCCGATGATTGTATCGGTTCCATTGTAGAGAAATGGAAGAGCGATGCGAAAATTACCATTATTAGTGGCGATAAAGATTTGCTCCAATTGTTGAATCCGTCAACGGAGATTGCGTTTACGAAAAAAGTATATACAGAATATGATGTGTATACGATGGAACGCTTTAGAGAGGAATATGCACTCGAACCCCATCAATTTGTAGATGTGAAAGCATTTATGGGGGATTCAAGTGACGGTTATCCAGGAGTGAAAGGAATCGGCCCAAAAACGGCACTACAATTAATTCAAAAATATGGTTCGGTGGATGGTGTTTTAAATCATATAGAGGAATTGAAACCGGGTCAGCAAAGTAAAATATTAGAAAATATGGAGATGTTGA
>JAAYHP010000188.1 GCA_012735355.1 Lysinibacillus sp.
AAATAGAGGAGAAACGTAAAAGCTATGATCGTTTCCGCGAAATATTTTTAACTGTGTTGAACGA
The DNA here is from genome assembly GCA_012735355.1 of Lysinibacillus sp. Taxonomy (GTDB): domain Bacteria; phylum Bacillota; class Bacilli; order Bacillales_A; family Planococcaceae; genus Ureibacillus. Next base: position 65 of record JAAYHP010000188.1, read on the forward strand.
AGAGGGCATTCAATATAAAGTGAATAGCCACGAGGAGCATTATTTGAAACATATTTTAAATATTAGCTTTGCGGGAATGGACGTGGAATCATTTTTAGTCAATTTAGATATGGATGGAGTTTATGCTTCTAGTGGTTCTGCATGTACTGCAGGTTCGATTGATCCGTCTCACGTGTTAGTTGCAATGTTTGGAAAAGGGGCTTCAGAGCTTCATAATTCCATTCGCTTCAGTTTTGGGTTAGGATTAACAGATGAGCATATTCAAATTGCTGCAGAACGAACTGCAAAAATCGTGAAAAGACTTACGAATTCATTGTAGAAAAGGTGAAATAAATGGTAGAAACTCGTGACCCTTCACAAATTCGTGTCGTTGTCGGAATGAGCGGTGGGGTCGATTCATCTGTTGCTGCCTATTTGTTAAAGCAACAAGGGTACGACGTCATTGGGATTTTTATGAAAAACTGGGATGATACCGATGAGTTTGGTGTTTGTACAGCTACGGAAGATTATGAAGATGTCATAAAAGTATGTAATCAAATCGGCATTCCATATTATGCGGTTAATTTTGAACAAGAATATTGGGATAAAGTATTTACTTACTTTTAAGATGAATATAAAGCAGGGCGCACACCGAATCCGGATGTTATGTGCAATAAAGAAATTAAGTTTAAGGCCTTTTTAGAGCATGCGATGAAACTCGGTGCAGATTATTTAGCGACAGGTCATTACGCTCGTGTTGAAGAGCGAGATGGCGAAGTGGTCATGCTTCGGGGAATCGATCGAAACAAGGATCAAACTTATTTCTTAAATCAATTAAGCCAAGAGCAATTATCAAAAGTGATGTTTCCTATTGGTCACATCGAAAAACCGAAAGTTCGCCAAATTGCAGAAGAAGCTGGACTTGCGACAGCAAAGAAAAAGGACTCCACTGGAATTTGCTTTATCGGTGAACGGAACTTTAAAGAGTTTTTAAGTAACTATTTACCGGCGCAACCTGGGAATATGGAAACGCTAGAAGGAAAAGTGATGGGGAAACATGATGGCTTAATGTATTATACGATAGGTCAACGTCACGGCCTTGGTATTGGTGGAGAAGGTGAACCGTGGTTCGTTCTCGGTAAAGATTTAGAACGTAATGTGTTATATGTGGGACAAGGTTTTCATCATGATGCATTGTATTCCACTTCTTTAAAAGCGATTAATATGAGCTTTACATCCAACAAACCGAAGCCGAAAAAATTCAAATGTACGGCAAAATTCCGTTACCGTCAAGAAGATTCGCCGGTGGAAGTGGAGTTATTAGATGATAATACGGCACATGTAATATTCGATGAGCCTCAAAGAGCAATCACTCCTGGGCAAGCGGTTGTATTATACGATGGCGATGTTTGCTTAGGTGGCGGAACGATTGACGAAGTTTTTAGAAACGGTGAAAAACTAACTTATTTAGGGTAGATAGAATAGGCGGCTGTGACGGTCGCCTGTTTTCATGAGGGGTGAGACGATGAATTTTAATGAGCAAGGGATTAAAGCATTGCAAGAAAAACGGTATGAAGAAGCGGTGAAAGCATTTACGGAAGCAATTGAAGAAAACCCGGATGATCCGGTAGGGTATGTCAATTTCGGAAATGTTTTAGCAGCTATGAATGATATTGAACGCGCAGAGCGCTTTTTCCAGAAGGCGATTACGTTAGATGAAAAAGCGGCGACTGCTTATTATGGATTAGCAAATCTTTATTATAATACGGAGCGGTTTGTGGAGGCTGCAAAGCTTTATCAAAAGTCGATAGATTATGGTATTGAGGGAGCAGATGCCTATTACATGCTAGGCAAATCCTTCGAAAAGGACGGAAATGATAAACTTGCTCTACCGTATATGCAACGTGCTGCAGAGCTGGCGCCAGAGGACTTGCAAATTCGCTTAAGTTACGGTATTTTGCTTTGCAAGCTAGAAATGTTTGACTTTGCAAAAAAAGAGTTGGAATTTGTACTAGAGCAAGATGAAAAGAATGCGGACGCCCATTATAATTTAGGAGTGTTATACGCGGTATCTACAGAAGATACAGAAAAAGCGTTGCACCATTTGGAACAAGCTTATACTTTAGAGCCTAGTCATGAACAGGCGAAGTTTATTTATGATATGGTGATGGAGCGACTGAAGAACTAAGGTTTGGCTATCTAGAAAGTTTTAGATTTCTAGATAGCCTTTTGTTTTTGCGGAACTTCTTGCATCCCTTTGAGTGAGAAATGCAAGAAGCTGTGCTAGAAACATTTGATAGAGATTTCACCACAACAAAGCAACATTTATCTCTAGAATGATTTACAATATTCAACGACATCACGATAGGACAAGTCCCCACCGAAAATATCTAACGCACTACCGATTGTAACGTGCAATTTTCCATTCGATAATTCCTTAAACTTCTCTAAATCTTCTAAAGAACGAACGCCACCTGCATATGTTGTTGGAATCGTCGTCCAATTCGCTAAATCTCGAACGAGTTCTTCTTGCATCCCACTTTTTTTCCCTTCCACATCAACGGCATGAATTAAAAATTCATCGCAATATTGCTCCAACTTTGCAATGCTTTCTTGATTCACTTCAAAATCGCTAAATTTCGTCCATTTATCAGTTACCACATACCATTTTCCGTCTCGTTTACGGCAACTTAAATCGAGAACGATATGCTCTTTTCCTACAGCGCTAATTAATTTCTCTAATCGCTCCATATCTAACAACCCATCATGGAATATGTAGGATGTCACAATAACGTGACGTGCTCCTGCTTCAATCCATTGTTTCGCATTATCCGCATGGATGCCTCCACCTACTTGGAGCCCGTCAGGATATGTACTTAATGCAAACTTGGCTGCTTCTTCATTTCCTAGGCCTAACATAATGACGTGGCCTCCTGTTAAACCATCCTGTTTAAACATTTCCGCATAATATGAAGAGTCTTTTTCTGAAATAAAGTTTTCAACAACTGATTGATTTTCATGACCTAAAGTACTGCCGACAATTTGTTTCACTTTTCCTTCATGCAAATCAATACAAGGTCTAAATTCCACTTCGTTCACGAATCCCTTCCAAAACTATTTTTAAATAATCATAACATTGGAGGGACAATTTATCGAGAAGGGGATATTTTTAATAAAACTATTTCTATTTAGATGTTCTCCTTTTGTACTACTTTCTAAAAATGGTATGATAGTAGCGAGATTTTGTACGGAAAGGAGCGTATGAAAATGGAGGAAAGCTACTCATTATTTGAACAACCGAAAACTTTTATTTTAGGCCGTCCATTCGTATCCATTTTCCATAACGCGTCCAATATGTATTCCATTGTTCGTGTGAAAATAAAAGAAACGAATTTGCAGTATCAAGAGAAAGAAATTATCGTTGTCGGATACTTTCCGAAGTTGGATGAAGAACTTTATTATCGCTTTACAGGCACGTTAAAAAATCATCCTAAATATGGTCTTCAATTCCAAGCAGATACCTTTGAAAAGGAAGTACCTCAAACGGAACAAGGGGTTATTCACTATTTATCGAGCGACTTATTCCCTGGTATTGGACCAAAAACAGCTGAGACGATTGTGAAAACCCTTGGTGCTGATGCGTTAAAAAAGATTATGGAAAATCCATATGTATTAGATGAAGTTCCACGTTTAGCCGAAGATAAAAAATTAACGATTCGTAGTGTGTTGGAACAAAATTTAGGATTAGACCGGATTATGATTCAACTAAATGAGTGGGGGTTTGGTCCTCAACTTGGAATGAAAATTTACCAAACTTATCGAGAAGAAACAATTCAAATACTAACAGAAAATCCATATCGATTGATTGAAGAAGTAGAAGGAGTAGGATTTACAAAGGCGGACGAACTCGGCAGTAAACTTGGTATTACAGGTAACCACCCGGATCGTATTAAAGCAGCGGTTCTACATGTTTTGAATCAAGCTGCATTGCAAGAAGGGCATGTTTATTTAGAAGCGGAACAAGTATTACCCCAAGTAAAATCGATGCTTGAACAAAGTCAGCCGGTCGAAATTCCTTATGAATCGATTTCGAAAGCCGTAATTGAAATGCAAGAGGAAGGAAAAATTTGCGGGGAAGAAACGAGAATGTATTTACCTTCCCTTTATTTTAGTGAGGTAGGGATCGCCTCGAAAGTGTTAGATTTATTACAGGAAAATAATAATCGTCAAGCTTTTTCAATAGATGAAATTCGAAAAGTGATTGGAGAAGTAGAAGAGCGATTGGAAGTCACTTATGCAGAAACTCAAGCTAAAGCGATTGAATGTGCGTTAAATTCATCGATTATGATTTTAACGGGGGGGCCTGGTACCGGTAAAACAACGGTAATTCGGGGATTAGTGGAAGTGTATGCAGAACTAAACGGACTTTCATTAGATCCGAATGAATATGCAAAGAAGGAAGAACCATTCCCGATTGTTTTAGCTGCTCCAACTGGAAGGGCTGCAAAACGCCTTGCAGAATCAACGGGACTTCCAGCGATGACGATTCACCGGTTACTTGGCTTTAATGGACAAGAAAAGGAAGAGGAAACAGAAAGAGAAGTAGCAGGGCGACTTGTCATTATCGATGAAATGTCGATGGTTGATACTTGGCTAAGCCATCAATTATTAAAAAGCATCCCGCAAGATAGGCAAGTGGTGCTCGTTGGAGATCAGGACCAATTGCCACCAGTTGGTCCTGGACAAGTGTTGAAAGATTTATTAGCTTCAAAGGTAATACCTACAATTGAGCTAACTGAGGTATATCGCCAAGCGGATGGCTCCACTATTATTGAAATGGCTCACCAAATTAAAAGGGGTGAAATTCCGCAAAATATCACGGCAAAAACGAGCGACAGGTCCTTTATAAAAGCATCTCGAGATCAAATCGCTAGCGTCGTTACCCAAGTCGTAAAAAGTGCGATGGCAAAAGGGCAATCCATTCGGGATATTCAAGTATTAGCACCGATGTATAAAGGTCCTGCAGGCATTGATCAATTAAATAAAGAAATTCAACAATTGGTCAATCCAAACGATGGGACGAGAAAAGAAATCGCATATGGTGATACGATTTTTCGCGTTGGTGACAAAGTGTTACAGCTTGTTAATCAGCCGGAAAATAACGTGTTTAATGGTGACATAGGCGAAGTAATTGCCATTTTAAAAGCAAAAGAAACAGTGGAAAAACAAGATATGGTTGTCGTTTCCTACGATGGCAATGAAGTAACCTATGAGAGAGGAGATTTAAATCAAATCACCCTAGCTTATTGTTGTTCCATTCATAAATCTCAAGGTAGTGAATTCCAAACGGTTATTATGCCCATCGTTCGAAGCTATTCAAAAATGCTCAGAAGGAACTTGCTATATACAGGGATTACTCGAGCAAAAAACTTTTTAATTTTGTGCGGGGAGCCGGAAGAATTTGAAAAGGGATTGGCGCGAACGGACGATTTAAAACGTTTAACGAGTTTACGGGCCCGTTTAAATCCGATATTACAAGAAGAAAAGCATAAAGAAGCTATTGAGAGACCAACTCAAGAAACTGAAAAAATTAATCAACCGAATGAAGTGAGTGAGCCTCAAGAAAGCTATGTTACAAGTCCAATCCCTCTCGTATTAAATGCAGAAACAGCATCACAAATCCATCCGTTAATTGGGATGGACGGAATTTCGCCATATGATTTTCTAGAAGAATGAAACGACTCAGCTTTGCACTGAGCCGTTTTTATTTTCCTCTTATCGACTGAAAGAGAATATATAAACATATATTTAGCTTGATAACGAAAAGGAAAGGGGAAAATGTTGATTTACCCGACTTATGAAAATCGAATAATTACAGTAACGGGAAATGGAGAAATCAGCGTTAAGCCAGATTTTGTCCAAATTCAAATCGGTGTTGTGAAACAATCGATGAATGTGGCTGAAGCCCAGCAAGAAAATGCAGTAAAAATGAATCGCATCATTCAAGGGTTACTCAATCAAAATATCGCCAGAGAAGATATTCAAACTCAAATTTACAATGTCTTTCCACGATATGATTTTGTCGAAGGAAAACAAGTTTTTCACGGGATTGAAGTGACGAATGTTGTGACGGTTAAAATAAGAAACATTGAACAAGTGGGCATAATCATTGATACAGCAATTCAAAATGGAGCAAATCAAGTTTCACAACTGGAATTTAAAATCGAACATGAAGATGCCTACTACCGAATGGCTTTACAATTAGCTTTTCAAGATGCTTCAAAAAAAGCAATTGCCATCGCAGAACAGTTAAGGTTGACCTATATGCCGATACCTATTGATATTACAGAAGTGAGTTTAGATGAACCGGTTCTTTATCGTGCTACTGCTTCAGTAGAAAGTTTTAACACTCCTATTGAACAAGGAATGATTGAAGTTCGAGGAGAAGTAAGAGTAAAATATCATTATTAGAAATTTTTAGGGGATTTTTCTCCTTTTTTTATTTTCAAAGGAAATTACTTTGTTTTTGTTGAAGTATACATAATTGAAGGGAGGAAATACCTTGTTCAATATCGTCGAATTCATATTTACTTTACTAGTTTGGGGAATCATATTATTTTTTGCTTTTCGCATTTACAAAAATCAAGAGGAA
>JAAYHP010000024.1 GCA_012735355.1 Lysinibacillus sp.
GAGTTAGGTTCTGCATTTGCTAATTTCGGTTCTGAAGTGACAATTCTTGAAGGTGGAAAAGATATTTTAGCTGGCTTCGAGAAACAAATGACTCAAATCGTGAAAAAAGGCGTGAAGAAAATAGGTGTTACAGTTGAAGTAAACGCTCTTGCAAAAGGTGTTGAAGAAACTGATTCAGGCGTTGTAGTCACATATGAAGTAAAAGGCGAAGAGAAAAAAGTAGAAGCAGATTACGTATTAGTAACTGTAGGACGTAGACCAAATACAGACGAGCTAGGACTAGAACAAGAAGGTGTTGAATTTGGCGAAAGAGGATTAATCAAAGTAGACAAACAATGCCGCACAAATATTCCAAATATTTATGCGATTGGTGATATCGTTGCTGGTCCTCAACTTGCTCATAAAGCTTCTTACGAAGGTAAAGTAGCTGCGGAAGCAATTGCAGGAGAAAAATCTGTTGTTGACTATTTAGCAATTCCTGCTGTATGCTTCACAGATCCGGAAATGGCTTCAGTTGGATATAGTGAAGAACAAGCGAAGGCAGAAGGAATTGAAGTGAATGTTGCGAAATTCCCATTCGCTGCAAACGGTCGTGCATTAGCATTAAATCAAACAGATGGATTTGTTAAACTAGTTGCTCGTAAAGAAGACGGATTAATCATCGGTGGTCAAATTGTAGGTGCTGGTGCATCTGATATGATTTCTGAAATTTGTTTAGCGATTGAAGGTGGTATGACTGCAGAAGATATCGCTCTTACAATTCACCCACACCCAACGTTAGGTGAAATTACAATGGAAACTGCTGAAGTATTACTTGGCAATCCAATTCATATTATTACAAAATAATATTATTTATATAAGGGACTCTTGTAATTCGTTACAAGGGTCTTTTTTTCTTTAAAAGGCATTGAACAGAAACTTTGGGACAAAATATACCTATCGTATTACGAAAAAAGATAGGTGAATCGTTTTGAAAGGAATACTTCGTTTTGTCCTTAGAAATAAACTTGCTGTTTGGTTACTGACTTTCATTTTATTAGGGACGGGAATATATTCTACTTCACAAATGAACATGGAGACGATTCCTGATATTTCAATTCCTATTATTACAGTGACGACCATTTATCCAGGAGCGACTCCGGAACAAGTGGTGGAAGAAATTTCAGTACCTATCGAGAAGTCAGTGACGAATTTAAAAGGGGTAAAAAATGTTTATTCTTCATCTTTTGCCAACATGTCTAATGTTCAAATTGAATACGAGTACGGAGTTGATATGTTGGAGGCGGAACGGGAGATGAAAGCGGTCATTGACCAGTTAATTTTTCCCGAGTCTAGCCAGCCTCCACAGTTTAACCGTGTAACGATTAACGCGTTTCCGATTGTTGCCTTTAGTATATCGAGTGAAAAGGAAGATATTGCAGAATTAACGACAACGGTTGAAGAAATTTTAGTACCGAAATTTGAAGGGATTGATGGCGTTTCGTCTGTTTCTATTACAGGGCAACATGTAAATGAAATCGAACTAACATTAAATGAAGGGAAAATGGCTTCTCTCGGAATTACAGAGGAAAGTGTAAGGCAAATTATACAATCAAGTGATTTAAGAGTGCCCCTTGGTATATTTCCTTTTGAAAAGAAAGAACAATCTGTTGTTGTCGATGGGAAAATATCGACGATGGATGGGTTAAGAGAATTATTAATTCCCATTACACCAACCTTTGAATACCCGTATCCATTCGTTACTTTAGGAGAAATTGCAGAGTTAGAACTCGTTGGGAAAACAGAGTCTGTTTCAAGGACAAATGGTCGTAATGCGATTAGTTTACAAATAGTGAAGGGGCAAGATGCAAATACGGTTGAAGTCGTTAATGAAGCGAAGGAACTGGCGAAACAATTAGAGTCAACGATTGATGGTTTGATTATCGACATCACTTTGGATCAAGGTGCGCCTATAGAACAATCGGTTGAAACGATGTTTAACAAAGCGTTAATTGGTGCTGGTGTGGCCATTGTCGTCATTTTATTCTTTTTACGAGATTTAAAGTCGACAATCATTTCTGTTATTTCCATCCCTTTATCGTTACTGATCGCTTTTATCGTCCTATATTCGATGGACATTACTTTAAATATGATGACGTTAGGCGCAATGACGATTGCGATAGGGCGGGTCATTGATGATTCCATTGTTGTCGTTGAAAATATTTATCGGCGCCTTCATTTGCGAAATGAGCCGCTACATGGTCGAGAGTTAATTAGTTCAGCAACGATTGAAATGTTTAAGCCTATTTTATCTTCCTCATTAGTGACGATTGCGGTATTTTTACCATTGATTTTTGTTGGCGGGATGATTGGAGAATTGTTTCTGCCTTTTGCTTTAACGATTTCTTTTGCCTTGATTGCCTCGTTAATTGTAGCCATTACAGTCGTTCCAGCTTTATCTCATACATTGTTTAAGAAAAAGCTATATCAAGAAAAAAGAGTAACAGGTCATCGAGGAACGAAAAGCATGTTGGCTAAATATTATAAACAATTGCTACATTGGACATTGAATCATAAGCTTATATCGTCATTTGTTGCCCTTGTCATGCTTGTATCTAGCTTGTTTTTAATTCCAATTCTCGGATTCAGTTTCTTGCCTAGTGAAGAGCAAAAGATGTTGTATATTACTTATACGCCTGAGCCAGGGGAAACGGAAGAAGTGACGTTGCAACGCGTTACAGAAGTGGAACGAGCGATGATGGCGCGGGAAGATATCGATGTTGTTCAGTTGTCCGTTGGTGGAAGTGGTAATGTTATGATGGGTGGAGGAACGAATGGTGCTTTAATGTACCTTATTTTTGATTCCGAAACAGAAAATTTTGATGAAGTAACTCAGGAAATCGAAGACTATTTAGCGGGACTTGACCATTCTGGTACTTGGAAAAATCAAAACTTTTCCATGTCCATGTCCAGTAATGAGTTGAGCTACACCATATATGGAAATAATGAAGTGGTTTTAGAACAAGCGGTTGCTCAAATTGAAGAGGTTATGCAAAAGTCTAACTATGTAAAGGATGTATCGACTAGCCTTTCTGAGCGATTTGATGAATACACGTTAAAGGTGAGTCAACAAAGGTTATTACAATATGGTTTATCCGCAGCACAGATTGCTTTTTTACTGAATCCTCACGTAACGGAAGACGTGATTACTGCAATAGAGAAGGATGGGGAAAAAATCGAAGTCATTCTTCGAAAAGATAAAATGATACCGAAATCCTTTGAAGAATTGTTGCAAATACCGATTACAACACCTTTAGGGACTACCGTACGTATAGGAGACATTGTCGAAGTGAGCGAAGGGACTGTTTCTAATACAATATCCCGCAGCCAAGGAAAACTGTACGCTAATGTATCTGGGACGATTACGAGTAAAGATATTACAAAAGCTTCAAATGAAGTGGAAAGGAAAATAGGCGAATTACAGTTGCCAAAAGGAGTAGAGATAGAATCTGCTGGTGTTTCTAGAGTTATGGAAGCCGACTTTCTGAAATTAGGGCTTGAAAGTATTGCAGCGGTTGCGATTGTTTATTTTATTTTAGTTGTAACCTTTAGTGAGGGATTAGCGC
>JAAYHP010000189.1 GCA_012735355.1 Lysinibacillus sp.
AAATCGTACAACAATAAAATAAAGATGATCTATATTGATCCGCCTTACAACACAGGGAAGGATTTTATATATAAAGATAACTACAAACAAAATTTAAAAGACTATTTACTTCAAACGAATCAAATCGACTCAGAAGGTAACGTTATCAATGCTAACTTAGAAACGAACGGTCGATTCCATAGCGATTGGTTAAATATGATGTATAGTCGTTTAAAATTGGCTCGCAACCTTCTGACAGATGATGGGGTAATCGAAGTAAATAGTCTTTTAAATTTTGTTTGTAGTTATCTTTATATATAAAATCCTTCCCTGTGTTGTAAGGCGGATCAATATAGATCATCTTTATTTTATTGTTGTACGATTTTTGGAGAATCTTTAAAACTTCTAAGTTTTCTCCTTCAATATAAACGTGCTCTGCATGATCAAAGTCGATACTTTTCTCAATGACTGGCTTTAAAGTCGCTTTTGTCGGTGTATTGATTTCTTTAATCGCTTGGCTTTTCCCAGCCCAAGTAAAGCTGTAATATTCATTGCTATCAATAATCTCTTCATTTAAAAGCGCTTTTAATTTGTTAAAATCAATTTTTCCTTCGATTTCAATTTCCGGAAAAAGCTCTATAAGTTTATTACGAATGGAATCCGCCAATACTAGCGATTCACCATTTAACCTTTTCAATTTACTTTCCTCCATTTATATTAAATAGTTTGTTAAAGTCTTGAGAAAGTTCACCCCATGAAAATTCATGATTAGGAGTTTTATAGTCAAATTTCGCAAATGAATTCTTTTCTACAATCGGTTTATTTTTCACTTTTTCTCCTTCAATAAATCCATAGAATCCAACTTCTTCCTTCTCTACATTCACAAGTTTAGTGACTCTAGCAACTCATTCACTTCAGCCATCTTTATAAATGTTTGTTTTGTATCGATGTCAGCTTTAATCGATATCGGTTTACGACGGATAGGAAACTTTCCGATATCTTTCACGTTATAATATTTCTCAATATGTTTTCGACTTCGTGCAATGGTTAATAAATCAAGTAATTGAAAGTAGTCAGGATTGACCATATTTAAAAATGTTTCCGTCGTCCGTTCCTCAGTTGACAAAGCAATCCAACGGTTATAAGCGGTTTGTGCCATTTTTAATGTGTAATCAATGCTTGGAATGCCTTCTTTTTCTAAAGCAGCATCATTATCTTCCGTAATAAAGGCAATTTGATTTTTTATGTCATTCATTTTGTTATTAACAGGTGTTGCAGATAATAAGAGCACTTTTGTTTTCACACCTTTTTTAATAACATCTTGCATCAATTTTTGATAACGAGTTAAACGGTCTTTTCTAGCATTATTATTTCGGAAGTTATGGGATTCATCGATAACGACTAAATCATAGTTTGACCAATTTAACGTATCCAAACGGATTTCTCCTGAATAACCGTGATCACGACTTAAATCTGTATGATTCAATACATCGTAGTTAAAACGATCTTCGCTTAAAATGTTCCGTTTATCATTTTGTGTGTAGACTGTCCAATTGTCTCTTAACTTTTTCGGACATAAAACTAATACGCGATCATTGCGTAGTTCGTAATATTTAATAACGGCTAATGCAGAAAATGTTTTTCCTAATCCAACGCTATCGGCTAAAATACATCCGTTATATTTTTCAATTTTATCAATCATGCCGATTACTCCATCCCGCTGGAAGGGGTACAATTTATTCCAAATTATTGTATCTTTAAAATTTGTCCCTGTTTTAATAATATTTTCTTCATCAATACCTTCTAAGTTGTCGGAGAAAATATGATAGAGGGTTATGTAGTAAAGCCACTCTGGAGAATTTTCTTTATAAAGGAGTTCTAGTTGTTGTAATACTTCTTCTGTTACATCTTTCACTTTCGTTTCATCTTGCCATATTCGATCAAATTCATCCATTAACTGTTTTGTTAATGCCCCACCATCAAGTATAACTGGAAAACTTGCTAATCTATTGGAGGGTGTTATTCCTAATCCATCTGCAGTAAACTCGATTTCCGATTGGATGTGCACATCTCTACCATTTTCATTTTGAACGATGATTTGTTTAGGAAAGCTATTATCACCTAAAATCGTTTTAAATTGAGCAAATTTTTTAATCCATTGAGCAGTCTTATTCGCAATGGATTTTGACAACATCTTATTTCGCAAAGGGATTTCAAAATCATTCCCATCAAAGGTTGGATAGTTTTCCTTGTTAATAAAGATGTTGTATTGATAATTTTCATCTTGCTTTTGGTTATAAAAAGTTGGTTGTGTATATAAAAAACGAAACTCTTTTATTTTATTGAATTCCTTTTTTAATTCATTTAAGGCATACATACTAAAATAGGCAGATGCTACAGCAATCTTTGAACCTTTTTGTATTTCTTCTTTTAAAGTTTGAACAAGTGTGTTATTTCCCTTATTATCTACTAATTTAATGTCCAAAGACTTTTCACCTCAGGCTTCCCAATCCGATTTTATTTCTTTTTACCTATTATACCATCTCTTTTTTAATAGAAATGAAGGTATTTACGACCAATATAGGTAATATTGAAAAGACTGTGTGTTTAATAAAAAAGAGACAATCAATAAGCTGATTCTGTCTCTTTTTTACTCGTATCCTTTAGAATATTTAATAGATGAACGTACAGTTTTTTTGTATATTAAAATCTCTCTTTTATATCAGTTACACCCGCTGCAAGCAACACAGCCAGTTTGATGCGTGCTTTTTTGCTGTCGTAATCGCGACCGAGAATAACGCCTTTTTGATGTAAATCATAAGCTGTGCCCGGTGTGTCGTAAACCATTTTTACATTTCCTTCTGGCGTGCTTGTCGTAATGACAACTGTAACACCCATTTCAATCGCTTTTTCTACCCCAACCGCCACATCTGGATGGACCTGTCCTCTTCCAAAACCTTCAAGGACGATTCCCTTTGCACCAAGCTCTGCTGCATATTCCACTAATTTTCCGTTGGATCCTAATGAGCATTTAATAATTTCTACGTAAGGCAATGCAGACTGCAGCTTATAAGTCTCTCTTTTCACCGCTTTTTGATGAATGATTATATCTTCATCGTCCACAACGCCTACAAGTCCAAATTCTGATGATGAAGCAAATCCATCGATATTTCCCGCATGAGCCTTTCTAACATAACGAGCTGGGAAAATCTTTTGATTAAATAATACGACTGCGCCTAAGTTTCGAGCTTCTTCACTAGCTGCAAGGAGTATTGCTTGGCGCAAATTCGCATAGGCATCGGTACCAATCACTGCAGGACTTCTTTGGGAGCCTGTTAATACAACCGGTCTTTCATCATCAATCGTTAAATTGAGGAAATAGGTCGTTTCTTCTAATGTATCTGTTCCATGGGTTACAACCACGCCATTAACTGCTTCGTCCTGAAATACTTCTTCAATTTTTTCTTTCAAAGTAACTAGCGTCTCAAACGTCATTTCATTACTAGGTAGTTGAAAGATTGAAATGACATCTAGCTCAATGGAATCCGGTAACTCACATTTTTTTAATAGCTCTTCCCCTGAAATGACGCCAGATGAAAATAAACCCGTTTCCGGATTGAAGTTGCTGGCAATCGTTCCCCCGGTACTAATCATTACTACTTTTCTTTTCATGATAGGATTCCTCCTTTTCAATTGTAGTGTTTGAATTTAATACTGATAATTCATCATTCTATGCTATAAGGTATGATTTCTCAATGAAATTAGTCCTACTTTTTTTGATTGATTACTTGCTTGAAGCGAGATTCTATCTTGCTAAAATTTAGCATATTAGATAACCTACGTACTTTATTAGACACTTCCTACTAGATATTAGACAAACTTTTGCTTTTATTAGACAATCATTAAAAAGCGGACTCCAAAACTCCGGATATTAGTCAATCCGCGGACTTTATTAGACAATTCCCACTAAATATTAGTCAAACTTTTGCATTTATTAGACAATCATTAAAAAGTGGCATACTTAACTCCGGATATTAGAAAATAAAAAAGCGCAAAACATCACAACCCAAATGCAATGTTCCGCACTTTTCATTCAAAAGAGCATGCTGTGCCACCATCACTAGGCATTAGCCCTACTTATCCTTGTAAAAATAATCGCTCTAGCTCTAACGGATCGATATACTCTCCATCTTTATATGCCCGCATATTGCCACCGGAAATCTCATCAATCAAGATGATTTCTTTATTGTCTCGAGAGCGTCCAAATTCAAATTTAATATCGTAAAGCTCGATTCCTTTTTTCGCTAGCTCGTCTTTCACGATACCAGCAATTTGTTGCGTTAATTCTTTTAATACTTTATATTCTTCCTTCGATAAAATACCGAGCATATCTAATGCATCTTCGCTAATTGGTGGGTCTTGTCGCTCGTCATCTTTAATTGTTACTTCCACAAAAGCATCAAGGGGTTGACCTTCTTCCGCATACATACCATATCTGCGTAAAAAGCTTCCTACTGCACGATAGCGGCAAATGACTTCCAACCCTTTTCCAAAAGGCTCTGCAGGTTTTACTGTCATCGTTACATTTTCAATATCCGCATCGACATAATGAGTTGGAATTCCCTTTTCATTTAATAATTCAAAAAAGTATTTCGTCAGTTTTAATCCAGAACGTCCTGCTCCTTCGATTGTTAGTCCAACTGAATTCGCTCCTGGATCAAATACACCGTCCACACCTGTTACATCATCTTTAAATTTCAATAAGTAGTTGCCATCTTCTAATTCATAAACGTCTTTTGTCTTACCAGTATAAATATGCTTCATTTAGTAAATTCTCCTTTATATAATAAACGTTTACATCGGAATAAAATGGATGTGTCTATATAATAAATCAAAAAAATATCTTAACACAATAGTTCCTCTAATATTATCTACAATTAAATTTCATTATAAAACAATTATATCTCCTTAGTTCATTCCTTTTCCTGCTAACGTTTAAAATTAACCTTTTATTTCCACAAACCTTAGTCACTCACTATACATTTACACAACAAATCTTTATTTATATGATAAAATAATTTATTGAAAAACTAGTTTTGAAAGAGATGAAGTGAATGAATCAGAAACACGTTACTTGGAAACGAGTCACTGTATATGTGCTCGGTTTATTTTTTTTAGCGCTTGGTGTGAGCATTTCCATAAAAGCTGACCTTGGGGTATCTCCTGTTTCCTCCCTTGCTTATGCCATCGCTTTAACATTTGGCTTATCCGTTGGGATTACGACAATACTTGCAAATATATTATTTATTTTCATTCAAGTAATACTTCATAAAAAAGTGGATATTCGCGATTTTCTCTTACAATTACTCATTGGATTTTTATTTGGATTCTTTATAGACGCAACATTATTTTTAGTAAGATTTTTACCAACACATGAAACGTTAATTACTCAATTTTTATATTTGACTGTTAGCTTATTTATTGTCGGTGGTGGGTTACTCGGATATTTAGTATCTAAACTGCCATTAATGCCCTATGATGCACTAACGTATGTCATTAGCGAACGTTTTAAACTAGAATTTAGTAAAGCAAAAATTACGAGCGATATTTTAAATGTTTGTGTCGCGGGCGCTATTTGTATAATCTTCATAGGCAGTTTTGGTGCCGTTGGTATTGGAACAATTATCGCTGCATATTTTATCGGAAAAATATTAGGTATTTACATGAAATGGTTTAAAATGCCCCTCGAAAAATGGATTTTTAATGAGCTGGATGAATAATAGGGAAAGTATAGAGAACCTTTTGAGTTTAAAAAAAGTTGTCCAAACTCCATGGACAACTTTCAAGAGGGGTTATCTATAAAAACTAGGAAAATAGCAATTGATCATGTAAATTCTTCTTTTTAGTTCAATCAACCTAGTTAATACGCAACAATTAACTTCCCAAAAATAGATTAGTTTGAGTAATAAAGGCAAATGATTTTTGAATGTTTGTTAACGCATTTTCATCGATATCAAAATTGCCGTGATGATGGGCAAATTGGGTTTCAACCTTTTCATTTCGCGACCCAACTTTAAAATACGTACCTGGCTTTTCTAATAAGAACCTCGATGCTCCTTTTAATATATTAAAAAACTATTAATTCAAACTATTTTCAACAAAAAAATCTTGCCAACCTTGTGATCAGTATTGTTTGTTGAATAGCCTCATTCAACAAACTCTAAAGGAAGACAAGTTTTTACTATAATATTATTATTCTATTGATTTAAATAATCAAGTGACAAGATATAGTAGATTTTATAGCCATTTACTTTAATATGTATTTGAAAATGATTTACAATAAAAGTAAGTAAATTCTATAAACCTTAAGGAGCTTGATTATGTCATTATTTAGATTTCTAGTTGCAGATTATCCAATTAAAGAAGTGGATTATAGCGGAATTACAGAAATCACTGTTCGCGAATTAAAAAAGCTATACCCTATTACAGAAAATACCCCTGAACAACCGTGGCATACGATGGATGATGATGCGAAAGTTTTACATGCCCCTGATGAATCGGCATTTGGAAAACTAGGAATTTCCCTTTGCCAAAATCCACCCCAAGATTTATTTTTTATACCGATAAAGAGCACGTCTATTGGCTTGAAGGAAATTGGAATGAAAAATTTTTATACGACTTTACTGAATACATCAAAGTTCATCTGAAAGGTCGCTATGATGTGGATTTAATTAGTTTTTGGGCTGGAGACGTACAAAGACTGGAAGAATACACTATCTACATTAATGAAATCGAACAATCTCACCTTGAAAAATTTAAAGATAAGGAAAATATTCGAGTGCAATTTATACAATAATGCACCTCGGCATATTATAGGAGGTCATAAAATGGAAAACGAATATTTCGTCGGTTGGGGCACATTAGCGTTAATCAATGCGGGACTTGCACAAGGAAAAAATCGAACGGGGTTTAATTGGTTTTTACTCTCTCTATTTTTAGGGCCCATTGCAACATTAATTTTGTTATTTGTTGAAAAGAGATAGATTTTGAGCCAAAAGTTTTGTAGCAAAAAAAAGATTCCTTCCCTATCTCCTTTTTAGGTTTACTGCTTATTTTAATAGCAGTTTTATACAAATTAAAACATAAAACTCCAATAGCCCTTATAAAAGGAATAAAGTACTTATATTAACTCTCCTATTACTTATCAAAAGCTAGGGAAATAGTCCGAATGAAAAATGTAAATTAATGTCCATATCTATCAAAATTATAGTATTTTTTTCTATATTGATATATATAACGACCAGTATTATCTTTTACATAAGTATTTGGAATTTTATAGCCAAGTACGAAAAAATAAAAAAAGGGGAGATATGTTTATGAAAGCTGCTGTTGTATCAAATGAGAGAACTGTAAGTGTGGTGGACAAGCAATTACGTCCTTTAAAGCACGGGGAAGCTTTAGTA
The DNA here is from genome assembly GCA_012735355.1 of Lysinibacillus sp. GTDB lineage: Bacteria > Bacillota > Bacilli > Bacillales_A > Planococcaceae > Ureibacillus. The sequence goes on from JAAYHP010000189.1 coordinate 7,443, forward strand.
CAAGTGGAGTATTGCGGTGTTTGTCACACAGACTTACATGTGAAAAACGGCGATTTTGGAGATGTAACTGGTGTTGTACTTGGTCATGAAGGTGTAGGGAAAGTTATTGAAGTCGCTGAAGGGGTCACTTCTCTAAAAGTTGGCGATCGTGTAGCCATCGCTTGGCTATATGAAAGTTGCGGACATTGTGAATATTGTAATTCTGGCCGTGAAACATTATGTCGCGATGTTAAAAACTCTGGATACACTGTAGACGGTGCTATGGCAGAACAAGTAATTGTTGCTGCAGATTATGCAGTAAAAGTTCCAGACGGCTTAGATCCAGCAGCAGCTACTTCCATTTCTTGCGCTGGGGTAACAACATACAAAGCAGTGAAAGTATCACAAATTCAACCTGGTGGCTGGATTGGCGTATTTGGTATCGGCGGTTTAGGAAACTTAGCTGTACAATATGCGAAAAATGTATTCGGTGCAAAAGTTGTAGCATTTGATATAAATGACAATAAACTGGCATTTGCAAAAGAAGTTGGAGCAGATGTTGTTGTTAATACATTAAATGAAGATCCAAAAGAACGCGCTCTTGAAATTACAGATGGTAAAGGATTAGATGCTGTTGTTATTACAGCAGTAGCAAAACAACCATTCAATCAGGCAGTCGATGTAGTAAAAGCGGGTGCTCGTGTCGTTGCTGTTGGATTACCAGTGGATAAAATGGATTTAGATATCCCACGTCTCGTTTTAGATGGTATCCAAGTAGTTGGTTCCCTTGTAGGTACTCGTCAAGATTTAAAAGAAGCGTTCCAGTTCGCTGCTGAAGGAAAAGTAGTGCCTAAAGTTACTCTTCGTCGAATTGAAGAAATTAATGATATTATGGATGAAATGGAACAAGGGAAATTTACAGGACGAATGGTCATTGATTTTACAAAGTAAAATATCATTTTTATGGACATGCTCCTAAAATGTATGCAATTTGATGAAATATGAAATGATACACATTTGAAGCATTTCATCAAGCTTTATAAAAGTAAAGAGGTCGGGACAAAAGTAAAAACTCATCATTTTCTCTAAAGGGAAAATGATGAGTTTTTGATATTTAACTGAAAATTGATTTCCGTTCCGGGGATGCTTTGCCTAAGAAAGCGAAGCGACAGAATGGTAGTGAGCATTTATAGATTATAGTTTTTCACAACTTGTTGAAATTCAGTAGAACGGCGACTTAACTC
>JAAYHP010000190.1 GCA_012735355.1 Lysinibacillus sp.
ATGCGTATTTTACGTTAAAGCCGATGCGTTTCGTACCGAATACAGCACCGTGTGCGTATGGTGCGTTTGCAGGGATATAATTTTTCCACCAGAAGTTATTCATCAGCTCGCGGATGCTAGCTTCCGGAGAATCGAATTGCACTTTTAATGGATCCGTATCATACACGTATAATCCGAATAAGTTGTTATAAGTTTGTGCATATTCGCTCATACCAAAATCGCTTTCATGTAGGGCTAGAGCTAATAAAATCATCGCGTTGACACCGTATTCCTCTTGGATGGCTATTAATTCTTCCCCTAAACCGAGTAATTTACTTTTCTCAGGAGCGCCAGCATATTTGCCGTTCACTTTTTCTCTTTCTTTTAATGCGTACTCAATATATCGATCAATTTCTTCTGCAGTATATTGAGTTTTTGAGTGGATAGGCAAGAATTGATAATAGTTATAGTAATTGAATTTTTGACTACCGCTATAAAATTCGATACCGTTCCAGCTATAGTATTTTGTGCCAGGTTTCATTTCGCTTGGGGCTTTTCCAAAAGTATAGCTTGCTACATTTTTCCCAGTTGTATGGTCAATCAGTACGTGGCGAATTTCACCATCTACATTTTCATAATAATGACGACCATTTGAGAATGCGAAAGGAATTAATTGTACAGTGTCAATATCGATATAGCCAATTTGTCCAGCTAAGCTTACTCTTGCTTGAGTACCGTCTGAATCAAGATATTGCATTTCTGTACTAGCTGCGACACTGATTTTGTCATTAATTGTTTCCGATTGTAATACGGAATATTTTTTCGTAACGGCGAAACCAGAGCCGCCTTTCATATAAACGATTTCATCATCATTTTTTGTAATAACGTGAGTGTCTTTTGAAACGGCTTTGCGCACGTCGCCATATTCGTATGAAGAAACCCCGCTTGGAACAAGCTTGCCGTTTTTAATTTCTTTTAGTTCATATAAAACGTAAGGTGTTACATTGATAGCATCTGGGTCACCGTAAATCTCCATCATCCGAAGAATGAACGTTGATGCTTGGGATACTGGTGTATTTTTTTCAGGATAAAAATACACACCATCTGGCATTGTAGAGCCTTTAATAATGCCCGCTTCTACTCCCGTTGCAACTGCAGAATAGTAATCTTCTAAAATTAAATGTTTATCTTTAAATGGTAAATCATTTGCAGTTGTCGTTGGGATGTTTAAATGTTTCATCGCTCGTTCTAGCATTACTGCCATATGTTGACGAGTAATAGGATTGTTCGGCTTGAATGTACCGTCCTCATATCCTGTAATGATACCAGCAGCTGCAGCGTTTTGAATGTCTTGATAATATGGATGATTCGTTGGAACATCAGTAAAATCAATTGTACTTTCAGCATTTGGTAAGTTCGTAACCCTTGATATAAATGCAGCAAATTGTCCGCGGGTTACAGTCTCGTTTGGATGATATTTTCCGTTTGCATCAGGTGTTAAAGCACCTTTTGAAATCAAATATCTTAAACCTCGCTCGTGATAGTTACCAACCACATCATCGGCAGCTTTTGCTTCGTATGTATAGTTGAGCGAGAAAACTAGCAAAACTGTTAGGCATAGCAAAAATAATCTTTTCATCAATTCCTCTCCTTTCTATAAAACTAATATTATCAGAATTCTAAGAAGTTATTAAGAGTTTAATTGTAGTATCAAAAAAAATAATTAGAAAAACAAAGGGTAGAAGTAGAATAGGTGGGAAGTGGAATAGAATAGAAGAGAATTGGGTAATTTAGTGTTATAATATTGTTAGATTTACTCTCCTCTACTTTCATGTGGTGGAGAGTTTTTATATGATATAATGGTACATTATTAAATTTAAAAGGATGTAGAATTATGAAAATCGGAATCGTAGGTAATTACGGTAATGATAATAACGGGGATGAATCCATACTGCTCGGTATTATCACTCAATTGGAGCGAGTATTTGGAGTATCCCGTAAAGATATCACTGTATTTAGCAATAATACGGGGCAAACAAGCGAACAATATGGAGTTCAAAGTTACCCTCTTTATTATAAAAGGAAAAATTTGTATCAAACTTTTTATACTACATATAAATCAAATAAAAAATATGTTTCTCAATTTGATTTGCTTATCATTGGGGGTGGCGGTATTTTAATGGATTTTTATCGCAGGGAAGCCCATCTTTATAGCACCTATGCATTGATGGCGAAACATGCGAAAGTTCCATATATCGTTTATGGTTGTGGTGCTGGACCACTGGATACCATTACCGGACGCCTAAAGATTCGATTAATGTGCATACATGCCTTCAATATTTCAGTGCGAGATCCGGAATCGAAACAACTTTTAGAAGATATAGGTGTAAAAAAGGAAATTAAGGTGATTGGGGATCCAGCCTTTAATTTATATAATCCGAAGTCTAGCTACACAGAGGAGCCGCGTGAAGTGGCAGTTTCTTGTGTTCCGATGTATAACGCGAACTATTGGCCTTATGGTGACGTCGATAAATATGAACGTTACGTTAAAGGGATGGCTCAAAATTTAGATCAATTAATTGAGAATGAAAATGTAAATGTAACCTTTTTCGCGACGAAATATCCCCAAGATGTTTACGTGACGAAGGATATTCAAAAGAAAATGAAAAATAAAGAAAGAACGAAAATAATCGATAAAAATTTAAAACCACTTCAACTAATTGAAATTGTAAGTAAATATGATGCAGTCATTGGAACTCGTTTGCATTCTTTAATTATCGCTACATGTTCTGCAACGCCAGTCATTGCTATTTCTTATCATCCAAAAGTGACGAATTTCATGAAACTAACAAATACCGAAAATAGATGTCATTCGATTGAAGATATTCAAAATGATGAGATGGTTTTATCTCGTACCTTCCGTAAAGTGAAAACAAATTGGAAGGAAGGTATAGAAGATACAAAAAATGTGGCGACACAAGTTTACAAAGCAGCAAATAGTGGCAAAGAATTGATGATGAAGGCAGTGAAGGACAAATGAAAAAAGTGTTTGTAATCAGCAATATGTATCCTTCAAAAGAACATCTGTCATTCGGTATTTTTGTAAAAAATCAAGTGGAAGCATTGCGAAATTCCAATATCGATGTCCTAGTGGCAGCAAACGATAACCCTGCAACAGGAAAGAAAAACACGATATTAAAATATAGTAAGTGGGCAAAGGATGTGTTCTCGAAAAGTTTAAAATATCGAAAAGACATTTCTATTACCCATGCCCATTACGTGTTTCCATCGGGAGTTTTTTCTTTATTATTAAAGAAATATTTCAACATCCCTTACGTTGTTACTGCCCATGGTGGCGATATTGAACGGATGGCGAAGAAAAGTGCGAGCATTCGCAATTGGACGGAAAAGATTTTGCAAGAAAGTAGTGCGGTGATTGCGGTTGGCCCTGTCCTTGCAGAACAAATCGAAAAAGATTATAAAATTCCAAAAGAGAAAATTTTAGTGTGTAGTATGGGTGTAGATCGAAATATTTTTAAACCGGGGAATAAGCGGGAAGTAAGAAATGAATTAGGGCTTGAAGAAGACCCCTTTATTTACTTGTTTGTAGGGAACGTCATTAAGCAAAAAGGGCTAGAAGAACTATTAGTTGCCTTCCAACAAGTGAAGAAAGAATCTGACCGAAAAGTGAAGTTAGTAATAATCGGTTCCCAACGAGATCGAAACTTTGTCGATAGCCTGTCTCCATTAATGGATGAAGATGTTTCTTTGCTTCATCCAATGGAACAAAAGGAGCTCGTGAAATGGTATCAAGCAAGTGACGTATTTGTACTTCCATCCCATTTAGAAGGTTTTGGTTTAGTCGCATTGGAGGCGATTGCTACAGGTACACCAGTAATCGCATCGAATGTAGGTGGGCTAACGTATTTGTTAAGTAATGGTGCAGGGCATTTAGTAGAACCTCAAAATCCGAAAATGTTAGCTGAAGAAATGTTAAATGCTCTAACGACCCCAAAAGAACAATATTATCATCGTGAAGCAGCTGAAGAAATATTACATATTCACGATGCAAAGGAGATTACAAACAGGGTTATTCGGCTATATGAATCTGCGGTGACGGAGGTTCAAGCCAATGAATAAATTTTTAAAAATAGTTGGAGCAGTAGCGGTTATTAACATTGTCGCCCGATTATTCGGCTTTTTTCGGGAAATGGTAATCGGCTATCAATACGGATTTTCACATGCTGCAGATAGCATTTTTACTGCCTATTTGATACCGAACTTTCTATATTTAGTTGTGGGCGGTGCTTTTACTACTGCGGTGATTTCTATTTATAATAGAAAATCAACAAATCAAGGCGAGTTCGTAAAGCAGTCTTTTACGATTGTATTATCATCAGGAATTATAATGACAGCCATTGTGCTGATATTTACCGATCCAGTTATTAACTATATTTTTAGAGATAATACAGATATTACACCAGCAACGATTGAGTTGACAAAGTATCTACTTTATTGGATGATGCCATCCTCAATCTTTCTTATTCTCGCTTCTTGGTATAGCGGATTATTAAACGTCCATAACAAATTTCATTTATCAAGTTTTGCAATCTTAATATACAATGTTGCCTTTTTAGTTATTGCTGTTGGACTATCTTTTATCATTGGTCCAATAGCATACGGTGTCAGTGCCTTTGTTAGTTCAATTATTATGATTTATTTCTTAATCATGGGATACCGTAAATTGGATACTTATCCGATTGGGTTAAGTTTTGCAAGAAATGCAACGACGAAGGATTTGTGGATTATGGTTGTGCCCATCATGATTGGTGGTGGAACGATTCAAATTTATGCAATGTTGCAACGTTTCTTCGCGCAATTTCTAGGGTTTGGGGATAGTGCTATTTCTATTGTTAACTATGCATCCCGTTTAACTCAATTTCCTCAAACAATTTTAATTACAGCAGTGACAACGGTGATTTATCCAATTTTAAGTAAGAAAGAGGCGGATGATGATCACGAATCCATTAAAAGTCTATATAGCAAAGGCTTGCGTTATTTATTGCTATTAATGGTTCCAGTATCGATTTTTGCTTATTTTTACGCAGAAAATATTATCCAAGTCATTTTTGAGTATGGTAACTTTACTCAAGAAGGAACGACTTTGACAACACCTGTTATGCAAATTTTCGTGTTATCGATGTTTTTCTTAGCAGCGAATACGTATATAACAAGATTTTATTATGCAAAGGGTGATTCCCTTGCTCCAGTTATATTTAGTATCGTGAACGTGTTTGTAATTAATATTGCGGTAATGTACATTTTAGCTCCATCAATAGGTGTAAATTCCATCGCATGGGGAACGTTGATCAGTTCTATTGCAAATGCGTTAATGCTCGTCGGATATGCCCACTTTAAGTATGGGTTGAAGATTGGTAGCGGCCAATCGTTAAAAGATTCTTTGAAGCCTATTATTCCGCTCCTTTTAATAGGGTGTGTTACATACTTGTCAAGTACGTACCTTGTATTTGATTATAAGTGGGTAACATTTATTGTCGGTGTCACTATTTTTGGTATTAGTACTATTAGTTTATTTATGCTGTTTAAAATAAAAGAAGTGGAAGAGTATATGAACGTTATTAAAAAGAAGTTTTTTAACAATAAATAAATTTATTAAGAAGTTGGACATAAGCTTAAGATTAACGAAAAACATGGTTCTCTCTTAGGGGAAAATCATGTTTTTTTCTTTAGTCGTAACCTCATTCTTCATTTATTGAATTCACTAAATGCAAAGTTGTTTAGTTTGTTTTTTCTTTACTTTTATCGTATAATTTCAGGAGTTTAGTATATAAAAAATAAATTTGTATGAATCTTTATTC
>JAAYHP010000191.1 GCA_012735355.1 Lysinibacillus sp.
AATCTTTGCAAAGCCGTAGTTTTTTAGCGTTTTTAATACATGAACTTCCGCCGTTTCTTGTGGTAAACCACCTTGAATAAAAAGGGGATACCCATCTACTTTCCCGACGCCATTTCCGTCATGAGTTAAGTCTTCTATCGTAACAGTTAATCTGTCATTTTTCTTCACTGGTGCTGTCATGTTCCGTCCTCCATTTCAGTTCTTCTATTGTAGCACGGGGACAAAAAATCTCACTACGAATAGTTCTTTCTGAAAATAATCAAACAAATATATTCTACATCAAAATAATAAATGAATATATTTATTTTTCATAAAAAAACTCCCGTGCCAAAAAATCACGAGAGTCTAATATTGTTTTCTCACTTCTTTTCTTCTTCCCTAACCCCTTTATCTAAAGGTGCTACAAAAAAGGCAATGATGACAGAAAGAAGGACTGTTATAAACGGCGCCACAAAAATCATAAAATCATTCACAAAAAGCCCTCCTATGCATGATAATCTTTTTGGTTTCCAGTAACGTATTGTTTATCGAATAAAAATAATCGTAAAAGTAAATAAAGAGACGGAATAAGTAAACACAATCCTAAAATAAATGCGATAACGAGAGCAATCGCCATTTCTTGATTCGTAAAGCCTTCATGAATCGTCAAATATGGATAGAGTAAATACGGATAATGGGAAATACCGTATGCAAAAAAGGCGAATAAAAATTGCAGTATTAATAATCCGACAGATAAACCAAGACTACGTTTTTTTGAAATCAACCATACTGTCAAGAGAAACAGTATTCCAGAAATACCAAACATCGGCCAAATCGCAACCATATTGTTAAAGCGATCAAGGTTATGATGTTCCATTTGTATAATAATGAACAATGCTAAAAAAATTAGCGGAGGCGCCCAAAAAAGAGCATACTTTCGCATCAATTCAAAAGCTTGAAGGTCTCTAGCTTTCCATGCATACCATGTTAAAAATACTGCAGATATATAAAGAACAGCTGCGATACTTAACAGCACGATGCTCCAAGTAAGTGGACTTATAAAAAGTTTCCAATAATCAAGTACAGGCTGTCCATTAATAATTTCAACAAAACCACCTTCAGAAATAGTAAACACGATGGAAAGGGATGCAGGAATTAATAATCCTGAAATCCCGTAAGCAAAGGCATACCCTTTATGTCCCCTTGATCCATAAGATTCAAAAGCATAGTAAGAACCACGAATGGCTAATAAAATTAATGCGATGCTAACGGGTACGAGCAAAATCGTACCGTAATAAAAGGCACTTTGAGGAAAGAAACCAACAATACCGACAAAGAAAAATACGAGAAAAACGTTCGTTACTTCCCAAACCGGGGACAAATACCGTTGAATTATATCTGATAAAATATGGGCTTTTCCAGTCAGCAAACTATATGCATTAAAAAATCCAGCGCCAAAATCAATTGAAGCAACAATGACATATCCGAAAAGAAAAATCCATAACACGAGTATCCCTAAAACTTCAAGATTCATCGTACATCCCCTTCCATATCAGCCAATCGATCGGCAATTTCTCGTTCAATCGGGTTCGCACGGTACATTCGGCTTAAAACGACAGCACTTCCAATCCCTAATATGAGATATAAAATACAAAATAAGATTAGCATCGTATCCACATGATCACTTGTCGTTGCACCTTGTTCCGTTCTCATAATTCCTCGTAAAATCCACGGTTGTCTCCCTACTTCCGCCAACCACCAACCAGCTTCAATGGCAATAATAGATAAAGGCCCACCGAAAACGCTTAACCACCGGAACCATTGTTGTTTAATAAATGCCCATCCTCGCCATACTCCGGCAATATATAGCAAAGAAATAAGGGTCATGAACATTCCTATAAACACCATAATGTTAAATAAATAATGTATATATAATGGTGGAATTTCATCCTCAGGAAATTCATTCAGCCCTATAACTTCTGCTTTTGGATTGCCAAAAGCTAAAATACTTAATGCATAAGGAATTCGTATGTCATACTTAATATTTTCCTCTCCATCTATGAACCCTAATAAAATAAGGGAAGCTCCTTCTTCTGTTTCAAAATGCCACTCAGCAGCTGCTAATTTTTCCGGTTGATATTCTGCTAAATATTTCCCAGAAAAGTCGCCAATCACTGCCGTCGCAACGGAAAAGATAAATCCCAATTTCATCATCAAAAATAAAGATTTTTTATAATAAGTATGATTGGAACCCTTTAGCAAACGGTAAGCAGCAATTGATGCTAATACTAAAGCCGATGTCATATAGGCCGATGCTAAAACATGGGCTACTTTCGTTGGCATTGCAGGGTTAAACATTGCGATAAGCGGCTGAATATTCACAAGCTCTCCATTTACGATTTCAAACCCTTGAGGTGCATTCATAAAAGCATTCACAATCGTAATAAACACTGCCGACATCGATGCTCCTATCGCGACAGGAATGAGTAGCAACATATGCTTTTTCTGATTATCAAATCTGTCCCAAGTATAGAGATAAATCCCTAAAAATATCGCTTCAAAGAAAAAAGCAAAAGTTTCCATGAAGAGCGGTAATGCAATGACTTGTCCTGCAAGTTGCATAAAATTAGGCCACAATAGTGATAGTTGCAATCCGATAGCAGTTCCTGTCACAACACCTACTGCTACGGTAATAACAAATCCTCTTGTAATTCTCCTTGCTAGCAAAATATAATGTTCATCGTTATTTTTAATCCCAACCCATTGGCAAATCATAATAATGAGTGGGATTCCAACGCCAATCGTTGCATAAATAATATGGAAAGATAACGTCACTTCCGTTAAAACGCGACTCCAAAATACTGCTGATTCGTTTATCAAAATGGTTCCTCCTAACTACCTACAATTCTTCCGAGAATGGATAGTAGCATAATGATGGCAACGCCAAAGCTTAAATAAATCAGCCACTTCTCTTGTTTTTTGTACATGTAATTGGACTCCTTTTGGCTTTTTTGATTTCACCATATTTTGTGTTAAATAAAAAAACCTATACAAACGCTTTAATTCATAAGCATTTGTATAGGTTTCATAATTGTAATTAGTTTATATTCGATCCTGTTCACGAATATCATCTATCGGAACAAAGACTTCGATATGTCGTTTAAAGTTTTGGAAAGTCGCCGGGGCTTTTCCGCCTAATTCACCATCTAAATTAATATGAATTTCTTCATCAGAAGTTACTTTTACTGTACTTGCTTTTCGATATATTACATTTGGATCCGTTAAATGTTCACCGCGTAAGGCAAGTGTTAATACTCTAACAAAATCAGCTAAATTACATTTTTTTAGGATCATCATCGTAAAGTAGCCGTCGTTAATGCTGGAATCAGGTGCAATTTTTTCGAACCCACCAACAGAGTTTGTCAGTGCGCATAAAAAGGCCATCACTTCTCCTTCAAATACTTCTCCATCCATTTCAAAACGCATATTAGTCGCTTTAATAGAAGGAAGCATTTCAATCCCTTTTAAAT
>JAAYHP010000192.1 GCA_012735355.1 Lysinibacillus sp.
AAAGGGTTGAAAACATGAAAAAACCATTGTTAGAAGTAAAGCATTTAAAAATAAACTTTAAAACATACGCAGGACTTGTTCAAGCAGTACGAGGCGTAGATTTTACATTATATGAAGGTGAAACTTTAGCTATCGTAGGTGAATCGGGTTCGGGAAAAAGTGTAACAAGTAATGCGATTATGAAATTGATTCCTGAGCCACCAGGAATTTATACGGATGGACAAATCTTATTTGAAGGAAAAGATTTAATCCCGCTTTCAGATAAAGAAATGACAAAAATTCGTGGTAATGATATCGCGATGATTTTCCAAGATCCAATGACGGCTTTAAATCCAACAATACGTGTTGGAAAGCAGATTATGGAAGTCATTTTAAAACATAAAAAAGTTTCAAAGCAAGAGGCAAAAGAAAGAGCGATTGAACTGCTTCGGCAAGTAGGTATTCCAATGCCAGAAAAACGATTCAACCAATATCCACATGAATTTAGTGGAGGAATGCGTCAACGTGTTGTCATTGCCATTGCTCTTGCTGCTGATCCGAAATTGTTAATTGCCGATGAACCGACAACAGCACTTGACGTGACGATTCAAGCGCAAATTTTGGAATTGTTGAAGGAAATTCAAAAGAATAGCAAAACATCCATTATTTTTATTACCCATGATTTAGGGGTTGTAGCAAATGTCGCAGATCGTGTAGCGGTTATGTACGCAGGCCAAATTGTTGAATACGGAACGGTCAACGATATTTTCTACAATCCAAAACATCCTTATACATGGGGATTACTTGGCTCTATGCCTGACTTAAATAATAATAGTGATGAAAGATTGTTTGCGATTCCAGGTTCTCCACCAGATTTAACAAATCCACCAAAAGGAGATGCCTTTGCACCTCGAAATAAATATGCATTAGCAATCGATTTTGAAAAAGAGCCACCAATGTTTAAAGTATCTGATACGCATTATGCTAAAACATGGTTGTTACATGAATATGCACCGAAAGTTGACATTCCAGAACCAATCGTAAGAAGAATGGAAAGATATAAGAAGGAGGCACAATTAGATGGATGAGAATAATAAGTTATTAGAAATAAAAAACTTAACTCAATATTTCGGCTCTCCTTCAAATCCTATTAAAGCGGTTGACGGAATTAGTTTCCACATTTCTGAAGGAGAAACTTTAGGTCTTGTTGGCGAATCGGGTTCTGGTAAGTCAACGACAGGTCGTTCCATTATTGGTCTTTACAACATAACCGATGGCGAAGTGATTTATAAAGGAAAAAATATTCATAAAATAAAATCAAAAAATGAGAAAAAGCAACTACAACGTGAAATGCAAATGATTTTCCAAGATCCATATGCTTCATTGAATCCACGGATGACAGCAGGTGAAGTCAATAGCGAAGGATTTGATATCCACGGTCTTTATAAAAATACCTCCAGAGTGGAAATTCTGATTGTTTTAAATCAGGATCAACTGCCTGGAGGTATTTAAATTTGATTTGTATAATATCCGTACTATTCCAACTTTTTGCCAATGAC
>JAAYHP010000193.1 GCA_012735355.1 Lysinibacillus sp.
CTTTTTATAATGTAGGCTTAGTCAAAGGAAGACTTGCCTACATTTTTTATTTTATAAGCCTCGATTTTCATATAAAAATATATTAAAATGAAATTTTGTGAACTAAAAATTATGATTATGAGCAGAAATTTACATGAGGAAAGTGCTACTTATACAGTATTGTAATTTGATATAATAAACTTAATTACTTAGACAGGGAGAATTTTTTATGAGATGTCCAAGTTGTCAATATAATGGAACTCGGGTAGTAGATTCTAGGCCCGTAGATGATAATAAAGAGATTCGTAGACGTCGTGAATGTGAGTCTTGTGGTTTCCGTTTCACTACTTTTGAAAAAATTGAAGAAACGCCGTTAATCGTTGTGAAAAAAGATGGCTCGAGGGAAGAGTTTAGCCGTGAAAAAGTGTTAAGAGGGCTTATTCGTGCTTGCGAAAAACGTCCAGTATCCCTTGAACAATTAGAACAAATAGTTTATGCGATCGAAAAGGAATTACGAAGAATTGGAAATTCTGAAGTTCGTTCAGAAGATGTTGGTGAAATGGTGATGGACGAGTTAGCGAAAGTGGATGAAGTGGCTTATGTACGCTTTGCTTCAGTTTATCGGCAATTTAAAGATATTAATGTATTCATGTCGGAATTAACGGATTTATTAAATAGACAAACGAAAAAATAATTTTTTTAGGAGGGAAGCAAGAATGGTTCTCTTGTACAAAGAATTGCAACCGAAGGATCATTTTGACATTGTTCTCCCTCATTTTCTTCCAACAAATGAAAGGCAGCTCCTAACCCTTTTATATCAGCCGCTAACTGGTCCAGAACCGATTAGTCTTTATTTAACTTTATGGGCTGAAGGGGAAGATAGTCAAACGGAGACAGTAACCCACTATCATTTAATGAATATGCTTGATATGTCTATTGGAAAGGTTTTCGAAGCTCGAATTGCCCTTGAAGCTATTGGATTATTACGCACCTTTCGAAAAGATGAAGGGGAACATCGCTCGTTTATTTATGAATTAGTGCGCCCCCTCGATGCGGAAACTTTTTTCCACGATCCGCTACTTTCAATGTTTTTATTTAGTAAAATTGGCGAACAAGCATATCGTAAACTTCGCAAACGATTTATAAAGCGAGTTGATAAGGAATCGTATAAAGAAGTTTCAAGAACCTTTGTGGATGTTTACAAGCCGATTCATACGAATGTTCCTCAAGAATTCTTCGAGTCTAAAATGGAACGTAAGAACAGCAATTACCCATTTTATTATGAACAATTTGATTTTGAATTATTACAAGCAGGGTTATCTGAACAATTAATTCCTTCCAAAGTCTTTACTTTAGAAGTGAAAGAAAATATTGCAAAGCTTGCATTCCTCTATCAACTTACTCCCGTTGATATGCAAAAGGTTGTCATATTAGCTATAGATGACCAAATGCAAATTCCGATAGATAAATTGAAAAAGGCAGCAGCGGATTACTATAAATTAACGATTTCAAAAGAAGCACCAAAATTAGAAAAAACTTTCGAAATGAATAAACAGCCGGTAGAAACAAAACCATTATCGAAAGAACAAGAGCTCATTCATTATCTTGAAACGACGCCACCAATACAAGTCCTTAGAGATATTAACAACGGGAAAGAGCCATTGCCGTCTTCTGTTGAAATAGCAGAAGATTTAATTATGAAACATGGAATGCCCGTCGGTGTTGTGAATGTACTTCTTGAGTACGTCATGTTAACTACAGATATGAAATTGCCTAGGAAATATGTTGAGCGGATTGCGGATCATTGGATACGAAAAAATATTCAAACGGCAAAAGAAGCGATGGAACTTGCTCGAACAGAACGGGATCAATATAATAA
>JAAYHP010000025.1 GCA_012735355.1 Lysinibacillus sp.
GCATAGGGTAGTGACGATACGAAATTGGATTAAATTTTTCTTAATGTGTATGCTCATTGGTGGTGTTGTCACAGGTGTGGCAGGCATCATCGTCCGCTGGACTTTCTTTTATCCATACTTAGCTGCCGGAGAAATTGGAGAATTTATTGCTGCTTTCCTATGGATGATTCTTTTAGGTTTTACGATGAGTGTCATCGCACAAGCAGGATTCTTTGCTTATTTAACAATTCATCAGATCGGTGTTGGAATTTTTAAAACATTAACTTTATGGAATTGGGTACAAGTTCTCCTAATGGTTATCGTTGTTGGAGATTTAATTATTTTCCGTTTTACACCTAGTGTTGAAACTTTTAAGGATTGGTTATTTTACGGAGGTCTTTTAATCTTCTTAATATTTGGTGCCATTGCAACGGCGGTAAAAAAGGTGCAATTAACAGGAAAAAAGCATATTTTGATTTCTTCCATGTTCTTTATGATTGTTATTACTTGTTTAGAGTGGATTATTCCACTGATGGGACGTAAAGGTAATATCGATACATACGTAGCTCTACTATTATTCCCTTTAATTGCAGTGAACGCTTATCAATTGTTAGCATTACCTAAGTACAATAAAAAATCCGATGAAGACCGTAAAAAATTAGAAGAGCGTAAGAAGACAAGAAAAGAACAAGAGATAAAAATGAAGCCTACCGAATCTAAATGAAGAAAAGAGCGAATAAAAAAGTGAAATTGGATAAGAACAATTTCACTTTTTTATATAGAGTAAAGCTAGAAAGTAAATATTACTAAGGCATTTTTGTAGATTTTATTGAGTACCCGAAAATGTTTTCTTCTAATGAAACAAATTTATTTTCTTTAATGAATGCAGATAATTGTCCGAAATTTGGATTAGAATCCTCGTGAATTTGCATACTAATGATAGCTCCTTTTTCATGAATATATTGATTCCCTTCATATATATGTGATGGTGATAATAAATTGATTTCTTCATTAAAAGCAGCTTGTTTTAATTCTAGAGGATATTCATAATCTTTTGTCATAAACCAAAGAGGCTTCTTGTTGAAATGCTTCTCAAAAATTTCCACTTCCTTTTTAAATTCCTCTATGTTATATTCTTCTTTACCATATTTGCCGAGCAAACCAGCAGGTATGTTTTTCTTTTTAATAGTTTCAACTATTTTCGGAGAACGATCAATCCAATCCGCATCCAACATTAATAGTGGATATGGAGACGTTAATGATTGTAGCCATTCCGGTAAACCATCGTGGGTAAAAGATATTTCCACAATTAATGTTTGTCCATAATTCCCTTTTGAAACGACTATTGGCTCATCAGTCACCCGAAATACAGAAACAATATTTTTTTCTGGATAAATAAAGATGGAAAGTAATATGACTAAAGTTAATGCAATAAGTAGTTTACGAAGCATCTGTTTGTCCCCTTTTAATTGATTTTTAACGAACAAAATTAGTTCCTAAAAAAATTTATGAAATAGTGTTGACTTTCATGAATAAAAGATGATATTATATAAAAGTCGTTGAAAAACAACGAAAAATGTCGAGCGAAACTTCGACAAAATGAACTTTGAAAACTGAACAACAAAACGTTAATGAATAAATTTTCTAGTCATTAACCCTCGTTAATGAACTAGATTCGGACATTTACATGTCAGTGAAATTTTGAGCAAATCAAATTTTCTTTTATGGAGAGTTTGATCCTGGCTCAGGACGAACGCTGGCGGCGTGCCTAA
>JAAYHP010000194.1 GCA_012735355.1 Lysinibacillus sp.
CGCTTTTGACAAAAGTAAAAAACCCCATTTTCCCTTGAGAGAAAATGAGGCTTCTTTGACATTTTATCGGTAATTAATTTTCGTCCAGGACACTTTCCAATTTTCCATTAAAAATTCACTGTTTCATCAATTTCTTCTGCTTGATCAATTATTTCTTGAGGCACTTCAATGGATTCGATACCATTATAGTTTGTCAATTTCATTTTTGTATCTGCAGTAAATGTCATTGTTTCTCCATCAAAGTTTCCTTTAATATCCACAACCATATCCAATGCAGTAATGTCGAATGTATTTTTATCGATATGGAATACATAGTTTAACATATCGAACTCAATGGCTTCAAAAATTGCTTCATCGCCAGCAGCTTCCAATTCTTCTTCTGAATATAATTCCAGTTGAGCTAGCATATACTTTTTAAACTCATTGCCCGCAGCATCAAGAGAGACTATATATTCAGAATCAGTTTCTTCAAGTTTAAAATCATTAATAAAAGACTTAATTTCTTCTAATTGCTCAGCAACATCAATTTGAGCTGTTGTCTCTTCAATAAACTCTTCATAATTGCCCATTGTCATTTTAAGCCATTGACCATATTCAGACTCTAGTACATAAATTTCGTCACCAACTACATACATTTCCATATCAGATGATACCGTCTCACCTGTCTCCGGATCAGGCATGCCCATTGAACCTTTCATGTACATAGCTAACGGATCAACTATTACATCCATAGTAAAATTTCCATCTGCTGTTTCTTCATAAATTTCACTATCGGATTCATAACTAGCCGTTGTTTTCATAACAACTTCAGCACTTAAACTTTTAACTTCATTTTGTCTTTCAAAGGATTTTTCAAAAATTTCTTCTAATGATAATTTATTTTCTTCAGCTTCATTTGAACTAGGAGTTGTTTCAGAATTAGAATTTGTGTTTTCTTCTGTTGTTCCTCCACAAGCCACAAGGAGTAATAATAAGCTTGCTAATAAAATTGCATACCATTTTTTCATTTAAAATTACCATCCTTTCCTATTAAACGATACCATTAATAGAATAAAATGGAATGGTAGTTTTGTAATTTTTTAGTAGTAGGTATGACCCCTTTTTAGACACAATATTTTAAAATAATAAAGGGAGCTTTTGTCATGAAAACGATAGGCTCCCTACAAACTAATACAATTTTTTATTACATTATTATATTTTTACTGATTCTTTACGTATTTTTTATCTTTTTATTTAGAAATAAACTCCTCGAATTTATTATAATCCGCTTCTTTCAGCTCAACTTTTAACCTAGTTCCAATTTCATCATATTCCGTTGATAAGACGGTAGCATTTTCATTTAAGTAAGATACAATATCCCCTCGATGGAAAGGGATGGTCAATTCACAAGTAATATAATCAGAAAAAATCAACTGTCGAATTAATTCAATTAACTCTTCTAACCCTTTGCCTTCTTTCGCTGAAATCCATATATTATCTCCACTCACCAACGGATAACGCACATTAGCAATGTCGCTTTTATTGTAAACGTAAATCGTTGGAATGTTTTCTACGCCTATTTCTTTTAACGTATTTTTCGTTACTTCCATCATAAACTTATACTCTTCATGGGAAACATCTACAACATGCAATAACAAATCTGCATCTTTAGCTTCTTCCAACGTAGATCGGAAAGCCTTCACTAAATGGTGAGGGAGTTTGCTCACAAAACCAACCGTATCGGTAAGTAAAAATTGTTTATGATCTGGTAATTCAATTTTTCGGACAGATGTATCTAATGTAGCAAAAAGCATATCTTTTTCAAAAACTTCTTTTCCTTCATGTCCAAATTTTTTTAGCAGTTGATTCATAATGGTTGATTTCCCGGCATTCGTATAACCGACTAATGAAACGACAGGCATGTTATTTTTTCGCCGTTGTTTTCGTTGGGTTTCCCGTTGTTCTTTAATGTGCTCTAATTCTTTACGCAACTTTGAAATTTGATCTTCAATCTTCCTGCGATCTAACTCTAATTTCGTTTCACCAATACCACGGTTACGAAGGCCACCACCCGTTGCACCTGCTTGACGAGATAAAGAGGAATATAAACCAACTAATCTCGGTAACATATATTGAAGTCCGGCAAGCTCCACTTGTAACTTCGCTTCTTTCGTTTTTGCTCTGCGCTCAAATATGTCTAAAATTAGAGTCGTGCGGTCAATCACTTTACAATCTAAATCCTGCTCTAAATTGCGTATTTGGGATGGGGAAAGTTCATCGTTGAATATCACTACATTTGCTCCAGATTCATCATAAAAATGTTTAATTTCTTCGACTTTCCCTTTACCTATATAATGGGAAGGGTTGATTCTCTCCAAATTTTGAGTAACTTTCCCAACCACTTCGACATTTAAAGCTTCCGCTAGATTCGCTAGCTCTTCCATAGAATATTCAAAGTTAGGATCACCTAAATTGACACCAACTAATATCGCTCTTTCATCTAAATTCTCTATTTCTTTTAATTCAGCCATAATTTATCCCTCCACCTTAGGGTCTTGTCTCGATATTATACAGTATATCCCAAGGAGAACAAAGAAAGACCCACAGCTCCATGTGTGGATCCTCCAAAATAAAACTTAATTCATTTCCTTTTCAGATTTTAAAATTTCTAAAGTCTTATCAAATTCTTCTTCAATTTCTTCATTTGGTTTATAAGTAACTAAACTTACAATAACCGCAATAACTAAGTTCGTGAAGAATCCTGGTACCATTTCATAAATCATACCGGAAAGAGCAGCTGATTGTCCCCAAATGAATGCAACAATCGCACCAGCAACCATTCCGCTTAATGCGCCTACATTCGTTAGTTTTCTCCAATATAATGCAAGGAGAATCGTTGGACCAAAGGAGGAGCCAAATCCTGCCCATGCAAACCCAACTAGATCTAGAATTGAGTTATTTGGATTCCAAGCTAATACCAGTGCAACGATAGATACGATAAGTACAGCTAAACGTCCTGCTGCAACATAGTGACGATCCGTTGCATCTTTCTTGAATAACGCTTTATAAATATCTTCAATTAATGCAGAAGAAGTAACAATTAATTGGGATGAAATTGTACTCATGATAGCTGCTAGAATCGCAGCAAGTAGTATACCAGCTATAAACGGATGGAACAAGATTTGCCCCATGGAAATGAAAATCGTTTCTGGGTCATCAATGGTCATCACATTTTGTTGGAAATAAGCTAATCCAACAAGGGCTGTTCCAATGGCTCCACCTAAACTTAAAATCATCCATCCGATACCGATACGGCGAGCATTTTTCATTTCTTTCACTGTCGTAATCGCCATGAAACGTACAATAATATGTGGCTGACCGAAATAACCAAGCCCCCAAGCAACAGATGATATAATCCCTGCAACAGTTGCTGTTGATGCAAATATACTTAAATGTTCTGGATTCATCGTTTGAATGGAAGTTGTCGTTTCATTAAAGCCACCTGTTACAAACAATCCAACAATCGGAACTAACGTTAATGCAAAGAACATAATAGTACCTTGTACAACGTCCGTATAACTTACCGCTAAAAATCCACCAAATAATGTATATAATACAGTTACCGTTGCAACAATAAGCATTCCTGTATGATAATCAAAACCGAAAGAACTTTGGAAGAATTTACCGCCAGAAACCATACCGGAAGATACATAGAAGGTAAAGAATACGAGAATCACAATACCTGCAGCAATACGAATTAATTTCGTATTATCTCGAAGTCGGTTATCTAAGAAACTAGGAATCGTAATGGAGTTTTTCGAAACTTGCGTATAAACTCGTAAGCGGGGTGCAACTAAAATGTAGTTTAACCATGCTCCAACCGTTAATCCAATTGCAATCCATGCTTCTACTAAGCCTGTTGCATAAATCGCCCCAGGTAACCCCATGAGCAACCAACCGGACATATCGGCCGCTCCGGCACTTAATGCGGTAGTTAATGGGCCTAAACCTCGACCACCTAACATAAAATCATTTAAATTAGAAGTTCTTGTAAAAGCATACCAACCAATTAATAACATAGCAGCTAAATACAAAATAATCGCCAACATTTGAAAAGTATATTCTGACATATAGCTCCTCCTTCGCAAAATAATAATAAAATATATCTAAAAAGAGAATAAAAAAGGCGATTTCTAGAAATCTATGGTTTATAATTTAACTTTATCATAGGTAAACTCCCTTGGGTATTGTATTTTATTTGAAAATTCAATTTTAATATAATATTTTGTCAAACTTATTCTAATAATAAATGCAATTTCTTTCAGTTACATTGTAAAAAATTATATGTTAAACTGTTGCCGATTATTATAGTAAAGAAGGTTGGTATATGTGGAACTCAATCAAATGAAACAACGAATATTGGAGCTCGTTCATAGTAAAAAACTTATTCATGCAACAATTAGTCAACCGAGAAAAAAATCGAATGAACTGAAAAGAGTAAAATTAAAGCCTGTCGAAATAAAGGGACAATATCATATACAAATTGAATATCAATATGAAAGAATTTTAAAACACGAAAATATCTTGTTAGAAGAATTCCCCCATTCTTTTGATAATTTGATGGAACAATTTAGACAAATTCATGGTCAATTTACCGATTGTACTATTCAAATCCAATTATCGAAAAAAAATAAAGTGACATGGAAAGAAGAACGAACAGAAAAGACACGAGAAGTTTCGTTATACCATAATCGTAAAAAGAATTACTTACTCGATGAATCTACAATATATCCTTTCCTTGTACGATTAGGTGTGCAAACCCAAGATGGAAAAGTAAAAAAACAAAAATACGACAAATTTCGTCAAATTAATCGATTTATCGAATTTATTGATGACTCTCTTGAATACTTGCCTAAAAATAAACAAATTCGCATATTAGATTTTGGTTCTGGGAAATCATATTTAACTTTTGCATTATACCACTATTTAAAAATAGAAAAAGGTCTTGATATTCGCGTTACGGGTCTAGACTTAAAAAAGGAAGTTATCGAAGAATGTAACATTATCGCGAAAGACTTAAACTACGATCAATTGGAGTTTTTAGTTGGAGATATTAATGACTATCATGAAGAAACTTCCGTAGATATGGTTGTTACATTACACGCCTGTGACGTTGCGACGGATATGGCGTTAGCTCGAGCAGTCAAGTGGGGAGCAAAAGTCATATTAAGTGTTCCTTGTTGTCAACATGAGTTAAACCGACAATTGAATGCACCTGAACTTTCGATTATGACTCAACACGGGTTGATTAAAGAACGATTTGCAGCCCTTGCAACAGATTCGATTCGTGCTGAAATATTAAAATTAGTTGGATACGATGTCCAATTAATGGAATTTATCGATATGGAACATACACCGAAAAACATTTTAATCCGAGGCTTTTACACTGGAAAAAAACCAAGCACAACTGATATAGAACGATACTACGCTTTCGTTCAATTTTTATCTGCCGAACCATTTTTACAAAAGGAACTTCAAGATTACTTATTATAAAAATCATGATTTGA
>JAAYHP010000195.1 GCA_012735355.1 Lysinibacillus sp.
AATATTATAGAGACTCAATTTTCAGTTTTATATCAAAAACTCATCATTTTCTTTAAAGAGAAATTGATGAGTTTTTACTTTTGTCCCAACCTCTTTTATTCTATTCTTCTAGCTGGGCATCGAAGTAGTTTAATATGCCTTCGTAGAGCCCCATCGTTGCTTTTTCCCGGTACAATTCTGTCGTAATCAATTTCTCTTCACTTGGATTACTTAAATATCCTAACTCGACTAAAATTGCTCGTTGTTTATTTTCTCTAAGCACTAAATAGTCTCCTTGCTGTACTCCTCGATCCCTTATAGAAACTTGATTCGATAATCCTTCATGAACATATTGTGCGAGGGTTTGTTGATAAGGATGATAATAATAAGTCGTAAAACCTGAAATTGTTCGATCTTCAATGGCATCGTAATGAATGCTAATAAAAGCTTCTGCTGCATGTTGATGGGCGATTGCCACCCGTTTTCTCAAACCTACGTATACATCCGAATCCCGAGTTAATATTACTTCTGCACCAGCAGCTTGCAATTTAGCTTTCAACAATTCCGCTGTTTTTAAAGTGACTTCCTTTTCAAGGGTTTCCCTTATTCCAGTTGTACCTTGGTCATTGCCTCCATGGCCTGGGTCAAGAACGATCGTTACCCCATGTAGAGTACCTTTTTTCCTTTTTTGTTTCTTTTCAATGGAGGTATTATTGTCGTTTGTGGAAACAACCCAGTTGGCTACATATCCAACTTCTTTATTTGAAAGCTGAATCTTATACCAGTCTCCTTCAGTGTCAATAATTTCATATTGTTCACCAGCATAGGCATTTTTCATTACTGGAGAAGAAGTGCTAGGTTCTTGACGAAGGTTTGTCCCATTATAAATAATCATAACCTTTTTTGGATTTTGATTGTCTTCTTGTGTTTTTTCAAAAGAACCATAGAAGCTATAAAGCCAACCTTTTTTTCCTTTAAATTCGATGTTTATCCAATGATGATCACGACCGATAATTTTATATTGTTCACCTTTTTTCGCAATGCCAAGTTCCTTTGAAGAAAGGCTTGGTTTGTTTCTTACAATGACAGCATCTACAACAATTGTGAATGTTTCCGGTTCATCTTCAAATGTTGTTTCATTCTTATTTTCTTGAATGTGTTCTACTACATTCTCAGTTTCATTGATAATAATATAATCCGAAGAAACCCATCCAGTTAATTCTCCATATTGAATTTGCACCCAATTTTCACGTTCACTTAAGACAACGACTTGATCGCCGGTATGTAATTGTCCTAATACTGAGGAGTTAAGGGATGGCTCAAGGCGAATATTTAAATAATCGACTTGAGAGATGGCGTATTTCTCTTTTGCTCCCACCTCTAGAGTAAGCCAAGCAGCTACCCAGCCTTTTAAGTCCTTTACTTCAACATAAATCCAATCTCCTTGTTGTTTAAGCACGTGGAGTTTATCATTTTTTTGCAATGTATCGATGATATTGTAAGAAAGGCCTGGACCTTCTCTTAAATGCAATTTTTCTGCTGAAACTATCCGAGTAGCTTCATTTTCTGCAAAAACAGAGGATAAGTAATATGTATATGGAACAAAAGAGAGCAGCAAAATGAATACTAGAAAACAAAATAATATTTTCCGTTTCATAACCATCCTCCTTTCCGTTTATGTCATTGTGGTAAAAAATGTCGAAACTCTTCTATTATTGTAAAGTTAACTTGAGGGAGAAATCTATACTTTTTTGAAAATAGTTGACAACTTTTCGTTCCACAATTAAGATTAACTTTAGTGTGAAATTGTGTCGAAAGCCATTGATCAAGACAGTAACAAATACAAGCTGTATAGAGAGGGAAAGACTTAGGCTGCAATCTTTCCTACAGAACGTATTTGTGAATAACACTTGGGAGGCTTTTTCCTGAAAATGCAGTAGGGAAAAACGGGGACGGCCGTTATCCGTAATGAAGAGGATGTGCTCGTCACATCAATTAGGGTGGAACCGCGGAAGTAATATGCTTTCGTCCCTTGCTATTTGCATGGGATGAAAGCATTTTTTTATGGCACAAAATTCGTTTAGTTAAGAAAGG
>JAAYHP010000196.1 GCA_012735355.1 Lysinibacillus sp.
ACCTGGGCATGACGGAATCAAAATCCGCTGCCTTACCGCTTGGCTATACCCCATTAAATGGTGGAAGGGGGCGGATTCGAACCGCCGAACCCGAAGGAACGGATTTACAGTCCGTCGCGTTTAGCCACTTCGCTACCCCTCCGAAAATCATGGTGGAGGATGACGGGCTCGAACCGCCGCCCCCCTGCTTGTAAGGCAGGTGCTCTCCCAGCTGAGCTAATCCTCCAATGGGTGGTGCTGGATATTTTATAATAAAATATGACCCGTACGGGATTCGAACCCGTGTTACCGCCGTGAAAGGGCGGTGTCTTAACCACTTGACCAACGGGCCATGATTGCTTGTCCTCAACAGGACAAGATTTATATTATCATGTTTTTTAGAGTAGTGCAAGTATATTTTAAAACTTTTTTCAAAAAAATTAAAACTACCTTAAAAGCATTTAATACCTTCAAGGTAGCCCATCCTCAAATTCATATTTACCACACTATTCTTTGTCGTCGTTTATATGATTTTCCTTCTTTTAAATCTGTCCCTGTCCCTAAATAATGTTCACTAATATTTTTATCTTCCAATAATGCAGAAGCTCTATCTTTCATAACTACTCGACCATTTTCTATGATATAACCGTAATGAGCGATGGACAGAGCAATGTTAGCATTTTGCTCAACGACTAATATTGTCGTTCCTTCTTCTTCATTAATCTTCTTAATGTTTTCAAATATTTCTTTTACTAATAATGGTGCAATTCCTAGAGAAGGCTCATCGAGTAGCAACAATTTCGGCTTCGCCATAATTCCTCTTCCTATAGCTAACATTTGCTGTTCTCCACCAGATAGGAAACCAGCTTTTCTATGTTCAAGCATTTTTAATTTTGGAAAATACTCATATATTCTATCCATATCTTTTTTAATATTTGAACGATCTTTTCTTGTGTAAGCTCCAGCATATAAATTTTCTTCCACCGTTAAATCTTTAAAAATTCTACGACCTTCCATGCTTAAAAAGATGCCTTTGCGCACTAACTTGTCAGGAGTGACGTTATTAATCACTTCCCCTTGAAATTCAATTGTTCCATCGGTAATTTGCCCATCATCCGCAGCTAAAAGCCCTGATATTGCCTTTAACGTTGTTGATTTACCTGCACCGTTACTCCCTAATAATGCAACAATTTGTCCTTCCTTTACTTCCAATGAAATACCGCGTAATGCTAAAATGATTTTCTGATATACCGCCTCTAAATTACTTACTCGGAGCATCTTTGAACCCCTCTTCCTTTTTTCATTTCAAAAAAGGGGACAAGTTTTTTGTCCCCTCAATTGATCATTAGTCTCTATGGCTGAAGTAGTCTGTAATTGGTTCCCATCTTCCGTCTTTTACAATTCCTAGACGCGTTTTTTCTGTACCTGCGTGGTTGTCAGAAGCAAACGTAATGTTTGCAGCCAAGCCACCTAAATCTAAGTTTTGAATAGATTCAAGTCCTTCGCGAATTTGAACTCCCGTTAAGTCGCCATCAGGATATTTTTCAGCTGCGTTTTTAATCGCTTCTACCATGATTTTCGCAGCAGTCCAACCTTGAACAAATTTTTGGTCGATATCATCAATCGTCTTACCTTTAGCATCTAAATATTCTTTAATTTCTGCCATACCAGGCATATCTTCATACGGGAATGCGTGGGAAAGGATACCAATATAACCTTCTGCTACATCAGCTCCAACAATATCGATAACCCCTTCACCACTTGCCCAGTTCAATCCGATGAATTGTGTATCGATGCCTAAAGTTTTTGCATCTCGTAAAATCGTTGCTGTTGCTGCCCAAGTTTGGTTAATAATTGCATAGTCAGGATTTTTCTTTTCCATATTTAATAATTGAGATTGAGCTTCAGTTGCTTGTACATCAATTACTTGCTCGTCAACAACTTCCACACCAATTTCTTTTGCAAATGCTTTAATATCTTCAACTGGTGAACGACCAAAAGCTGTATCGTTATAAAGTAAAGCTAACGTTGGTGTTCCATCGCCTTCATGATTTTCTTTAATCCACTTTAAAATGGCTCGTCCTTGATCAGAATAGGATGCAGCTACTAAGAAGTTATATGGACTTTCATCCATATTTTTCAGGTTTTCAGAATAAGATGCTGAAATAAATGGAAGTTGGTCAGCTGCAACTTGCTGGCGTAACGCCTCAGTATCACCTGTACCCCATCCTAAAATGGCAACGGCTTTTTCTTTATCTCGCAATTCTTGATAAATTTTTTGCGCTTCAGGAATTTGGTATGCGTAGTCTTTACCAACTAATTTTAAGTTAAGCCCTTCTACGCCACCTTTCATTTCTAAATACTCAAAATAAGCTTTTTCCCCTTCTGCATACGGTGTACCAACATCTCCAGTACCACCAGTAATATCAAATAAGCCACCAACAACGACTGTACGCTTCCCTGCATTATCGCTAGAAGCATTCGTTGAAGTGCTATCACTTGTGGAAGAACTTGAAGAAGACGAATTTCCCCCTCCTCCACACGCTACAAGTAGAAGCAACATAATTACCCCTAGCAATGCTCCTAAATATTTTTTGTGTTTCAAATGAAATCCCCCTTTTATTTTTTAAATATTTTTATTTTCTCCAAATGGCTTAGTAAGAAAATGGCCAAAGTTTAAAGTAATTTTTAATATTTTGCCATATATGTGCTAAGCCACCTGGTTCGAAAATTAAAAATAGAATAATCGCTAGACCGAAAACAAATTCTTTAAAGGCTGAGAACAATTGGTAAAAATCTGGCATATATACAGTTAAAAAATCTACAATGGAATTTAATCCTACAGGTAGTAACGTAATAAATGCTGCACCTAAAATTGACCCGAAGATGCTTCCTAAGCCGCCAATTAAAATCATGGCAAGATATTGAATGGAAACGTGAATATTGTATAGCTCAGGACTAACAATCATCGTGTAATGAGCAAGCAGTGCGCCAGCAATCCCTACAAAGAAAGAACTAATAATAAATGCCAGCACTTTGTAGTAGAACAAGTTAATCCCCATAATTTGAGCCGCAATATCCCGGTCACGCACTGCCAAAAAGGCTCGTCCTACTCTTGTTCGCAATAAGTTTGTCGCATAAAGTACTGTTAAAAGTAAAATAATGAGTGTCAAATAGTAGTAGGAGGTGTTGGATACAAAGGAATAGTTACCTAATGATGGTCGGCTTAATACCATTCCTGCCGTTCCTCCAGTGACACTATCCCAACGGCTAATAACGAAAGTAATAATCACTTGCGCTGCTAAAGTTGCAATCGCTAAATACAATCCTTTTAGTCGGAGGGACGGGATGCCGAATAACCCTCCAACTAAAGCTGTAACAATTCCAGCTAGAGGTAAAGAAATCCAAAAACTTAAACCATATGTTGTCGTTAAAATGGCTGTTGTGTAACCTCCAACCCCTAAAAAAGCACCTACTCCGATAGATATTTGTCCTGTAAATCCGGTTAAAATATTTAACCCGATTGCACCAATTGCTGAAATTGCACAAAGAGTAAGTAGTCCTACCCAATAATTAGAAACATAAAATGGGACAGTAAAAAGCAATAGGAGTAAAATAAGCCATTTAACTTTATCACCAGTTGTGCCAAACAACTTCATATCATTTTTATAGGTTGTCTTATAATTTCCACATTCTCTCACGAATAAATTTCTCACTGTCTACACCCTCTCAATTCCACGGCTACCAAATAAGCCATGAGGTTTTAGCATTAAGATCAGTAGAACCACAATAAACGGCACTACCTCTTTTAGACCACCTCCAACGAGAGGATCTAAATAGCCACCTGCTAAGTTCTGTAAAATTCCGATAATAAACCCTCCAACGATAGCCCCTAATACACTATCGAGACCACCAAGAATTACGACGGGTAATACCGTTAATCCTATTGCAGACATCGTAGGGCTCACACCGTTGATATTCCCAAGTAATACTCCCCCAATAGCAGCAACCATCGCTGCGATCATCCACGTTGTCGCTAATACGAACTTTACGCTCATTCCCATGGATAATGCTGCTGTCCGATCATCTGCAACGGCACGCATAGCAAGTCCGATTTTGGAGTACTTGAAAAAAATCGAAAAGATAATTAATAAAATCAACACGATGATGAATGACCATAAATAAACTGGTGTAACGATAATTCCCCCTAAATTCAATGGTGTCTGTGGAAATACTGGTGGAAATGTTCTCGTTGTATGTCCCCAAATCATATGAACCGCACCAGCTAATAAACTTGATAAACCAAGCGTTGCCATAATAACGGAAATAGCTGGTGCATTTAGTAGTGGCCGAATGACTAGTCGCTCGATGACTAATCCTAAAATTGCACTTACAATTAATGTCACAAGGAATGCGACAAGAAATGGCACTTTCAATGCAGTCATAATAACTAGACAAATATATGGACCAAAGATTACAAATTCACCATTTGCAAGATTTAGCGCTCCGCTAGCACGGTAAATGAGCACAAAACCTAAGGCCACAAGACCATAGATACTGCCAACAACGATTCCGTTAATGAGCATTTGTAAGAAGAACATTCTTAGCCACCTCCGGATTTTGAGCTAATTGAATGACGCGTAAATGTATTTCTTCATCTTGCTCAACCTCTGATATACAAATCGGAATCTCCTCAGAATCTGAGTACATTCCTTCAATTAACTTTTTATATTTTTCTTCTACAAAGTTTCTTCTTATTTTTAGTGTTCTTGTTAGCTCTCCTTCATCTGCTGCAAATTGTTTGTGTAAAATAGCAAACTTTCTCACCCGTTCCTTCGGTGGTAATTCTTCCATTAACTTTTTCACTTCTTGCTCAATCAGTTCAATTACCCTTGAATTTATTGATAAATCAGAATATTCAGTATATAGAATACGATTTTTATCCGCCCATCGACCAACCGTTGTCATATTAATGTTAATCAAAGCCGTTAAGAAAGGACGGTTTTTTCCAAAAACAACAGCTTCCTGAATATAAGGGCTAGACTTTAATACATTTTCAATGATTCTAGGGTAAATCGTTTCACCTTGAGTCGTTTCTATAACGTCTTCTTGCCGGTCTAATATAAATAAGTGACCATCTTTATCGATGTAACCTTTGTCCCCAAGAGAAATCCAGCCATCAATCACCGTTTTACGATGCTCTTTATTTAAATACTTAGAGAAAATCGCATTATTTTTTAAATAAACAGTCCCATCTTCTCCAATTTTCACTTCTGTGTTTGGAATAGCAATACCAGAACTTCCAGCTTTTATGTCCGCATCTCGTTGCACAACTGCGATTCCCGTTACTTCCGTTCCACCATATGTCTGTTTTAAATTAACACCGATGCTATGATAAAAATAAAATGCTTCCTGCTGCAATGCTGCCCCCGCTACATAGGCTCTTTTTGTTCTTGCTAAGCCTAAATGATCACGAATTGCACTAAAAACGATTGCATCACCGAGGAAGTACATAAATTTATCGAAAATGGAAATTTGTTTTTTTTCCAGTTTGGCAATAGCTCTTCTATCACCATATTTTTTAAACAGTTGATAAATCTTTCTTTTAAACCAACTTGCACCCTCAATTCGAATTTGGAAATTTGACATCATCGACTGGTAAACTCTAGGGGATGCAAGAATCGTTTGCGGTCCAATTTCTCTTAAATCACCAATCACAGTGTTCGGCCTTTCTGGGAAATTCACTGTGAAACCGATAATTAACGGAATGACAATGCTAATCACTTGTTCATGTATCCAAGCCAGTGGTAGAAAGGATAAATAATCATCTGTTTTTCTCATTTCTTCAAGTTGTGATAAATTTTTCCCAGCTTCTATTAAATTATAGTGAGTAAGTAGAGCTCCTTTAGGATCACCACTTGTTGCAGCACTATATGCAATGATGGCATCGTGATGTTCATCCAATAAGCTTAACTGTTCTTCAAAGAAAGTGGGCTGTTCTTTTAAAAGTTCCTCTCCAGCTTTCATTAATTCTTCCATATATATTAGTTTCGGATGTTGATAGTGACGCAATCCCCTATTATTGTAGTAAATGATAGACTCAACAAAAGGAATTTGATTCTCAATTTCTAGTAATTTATCAACTTGTTCTTGATCTTCAACAACTACTATTCTTGCTTTTGTATCGTTTAAATAATAGACAACTTGCTCAGGTAGAGATTCTTGGTAGATACCAACAGCAATTCCACCAATTGTTTGGGCTGCAATTTGAGCATATAACCATTGTGGTCTGTTCTCACCGATAATTGCTAACGTTTCACCTTGTTGAAAGTTATATTTATTTTTAAGGGTGATAGAAAGCTTCTTTACATTATTTAAATACTCACCCCAAGTTATTTCCTGCCATATTCCCAATTGTTTTTGTCTTAAGGCAACTCCTTTTTCATCATTTCTTGCCCGTTCAAACAAAAGAGAAGGTAATGTCACAGCTGCTCCCATTTTTTGCCTCCTTAAATGACTGTTTCTTCTCCAATATAGGCTTTAATGACATCCGGATTATTTCTTATTTCTTCCGGTGTGCCAAACCCTATTCGCTTGCCAAAATCAAGCACTGCAATATGGTCTGACAAGCTCATTACTACGCCTAGATCATGTTCAATGAGCACAACAGTCGTATTCATTACTTCATGCATATCTAAAATAAATTGGGACATCATTTCCTTTTCCGCACCGTTCATCCCTGCCATTGGTTCGTCTAGCAAAATAAGTTCCGGATTCAAGGCTAATGCTCGTCCTACCTCTACCCGTTTTTGAAGTCCATAGGCAAGGGTCCCAACAGGTTTATGTCGAATATCTTGTAATTCTAAAAACTCGATTACTTCTTCCACTTTTTCACGATGTTCAATTTCTTCCTTGGATGCCTTACCAATATAGAAGCCCCCGCTAAACATCCCAGATTTCATTAATGAGTGTCTCCCCAATTTAATATTGTCTAATACAGACATATGGGCAAACAATGCTATATTTTGGAAGGCTCGGGCGATTCCAAGGGATGTACGTTCGTAAGGTTTCATTTTCGTTATATCTTTTCCTTTGTAGCGAATGGAGCCGCTTGTTGGTTGATATAGTCCGCTAATGCAATTTAGCATACTTGTTTTACCTGCACCATTTGGACCAATAAGAGAAAATATTTCCCCTTTGTTTATATGATATGAAACATTATCTAATGCTTTCACTCCTCCAAATTGTAATGATACATTTTCTATTTCTAATATTGGCTCCAATAAAGTTCCCCCTTTAACTTTTCTACTTGAAGATATTTTGACGACGAGAAGGTTTATATATTATATTATTCGTTATTGA
>JAAYHP010000197.1 GCA_012735355.1 Lysinibacillus sp.
ATTGTAGGAACTTTCTTGATAATCCCTGCCGCCAACAAGGGCTGTTACTTGTCCTGTTTCCACATCCATGCTAACAAATCCGACTTGCAAATCATTGTCTGGCATATTGTTTTTAATTGCTTCTTCCGCGGCTTTTTGGTGGGCTTGATTCAAAGTCGTAGTAATAATCCAACCGCCTTCACGAATATTGAGATTTTTTTCTTTTAAAATTTCCGTCGCTTCTTGCCATACCACATCTAAAAAGTATGGAGCAATGGATTTTGCTTTCGTCCACTGTTCATTTTTTAAAATAATTGGTTCAGCTAAAGCTCTTTCTTTTTCTGCTACTGTAATTTTTTGCTGATTCTCCATCAATGATAAAATAAGCTGTTGTCTGTTCATCGATTTTTCATAGTCATTAATTGGAGAATAAATGCTTGGCCCTTTTGGAATGCCAGCGAGCAATGCCGATTCAGCAAGGGTTAAATCCTTTGAAGATTTCCCGAAGTAATATCTGCTCGCAGCTTCCACACCGTACATTCCGTGACCATAATTGACGGTGTTTAAATAAGCTTCTAGTATTTCATCTTTAGAATAGAAGATTTCTAAACGGTAAGCGTAAAGGGCTTCTAAAATTTTCCTAGACCATGTTTTATCCAGCGTTAAATAAAGGTTTCTTGCTAATTGTTGTGTAATGGTACTAGCGCCTTCCGCTTTGCTGCGAGTTTTTAAATCCTTTAGCACCGCACTGGCAATTCGCGAGTAATCGAAGCCGTTATGTTCGTAAAAGTCTTTATCTTCAACCGCAATCGTTGCTTCTATTAAATATGGCGATATTTCATCGAGTTCTTTCCAATATCTTCGTTCGGAAGTAAAATAATCTCCAATTTGATGTCCATTTCTATCTAAAAAAACAGATGCTTTCGGTATGATGAGAGGTGGAGCACCAGCAATTTGTGCATATAATCGTAAGCCTACAAAACTCACGACCATCGCACATACAAAAGCGATCGAGAAAAAAGCGATACGTTTGAACGTTTTTAGCCTTTTCTTTTTCCTTCGATAACTTCGCCTATTCATCCATTTCACCTCTACTTTTTCCAACTTGATGTTAGTATGGACCTGAAATGTTTACTTTAATCGAAGAGTTGCGTAAAAAAACTGTTGCACTTTGTCAAAAAAAGTCTATACTTTTTTTCTGTAACTACTAGTCTTTACGTGAATTGTCGAATAAAGTTCCACAAGGGTTGAAAGCTTTGTATACTAAGTGGAATTAATTGATAAAATATATACGATATTTTAGAAATAAAAATTGGGTACTAGATTTATAGCAAAAGAAGAGCAGGTGAATGTGATGAGATTTGATGAAACGTATTCAGGTAATGTGTTTATTAAAAGCCATCCAAACTATGAAGAATCAAAAGCGGTGCTCTACGGGATGCCAATGGACTGGACTGTCAGTTTCAGACCAGGTTCTCGCTTCGGTCCAGCGAGAATTCGTGAAGTGTCTGTCGGGCTAGAAGAATATAGTCCATACTTGGATCGAGAATTGGATGAAGTGAAATTTTTCGATGCAGGAGATATTCCACTTCCTTTTGGAAATGCTCAAAAGTCGTTAGATGAAATTGAAAAGTTTGTAAAAAAAGTGTTGGCAGACGGAAAAATTCCTGTTGGCATGGGTGGAGAGCATTTAGTTTCTTGGCCTGTGATGAAGGCGGTATATGAAAAATATAACGATTTAGTTGTTCTTCATTTTGATGCTCATACGGATTTGCGTACAGATTATGAAGGGGAACCTTTGAGTCACGCAACACCTATTCGGAAGATTGCGGAGTTAATAGGTCCTAGCAATGTGTATTCTTTCGGCATTCGTTCAGGGTTGAAAGAAGAGTTCGAATGGGCTCGTGAGAATGGGATGCATATCGCAAAGTTTGAAGTGTTAGAGCCGTTGAAGAAAGTGTTGCCAGAGCTAGCTGGCCGCAACGTGTATGTGACGACGGATATTGATGTTTTGGATCCAGCCTTTGCTCCGGGCACAGGTACGGTAGATTGCGGAGGCATTACTTCGAAAGAGTTGCTAGCTGCGATTCATGAAATTGCCCGCAGCGAAGTGAACGTTGTCGGCTTTGATTTAGTGGAAGTCGCTCCCGTTTACGATCATTCTGAGATGACGGTGAATACTGCTTCTAAATTGCTTAGAGAGATGATTTTAGGCTGGGTGAAGTAATAGTGCGACTAAAGCTTTTTAAGCTTTAGTCGCTTGTTTTTTTGGAAAATAATTCAAAAACATCGGAAGAGGGCAATAATTTCACAAAATGGGGCAATATTGTCACAAAATGGGGCAATAACTTCACAAAGTAGGGCAATATTGTCACAAATCAGGGCAAAAACCCCAGAAGACAACAAAATCATCCCATCCCCAACACCCACCTTGCTAAAAATCGGAAGTTTATCCTATAATAAATAAGTTATAGTAATACGAAAAGGGGTGAACCCTAGAATGCCCAACGTTGAAAAAAGTGTAAAAATAAAAGTAATTTCAACGATTCGCCCAACGGATGGGGAAACACAAACATACGAACTGTGGCTTCAAGGTTCCTTCATCAAAAAATCCGATAAAATGTATCTTCGCTATGAAGAAATCATGGAAGATCAAGCAATCCGTACGACGGTTAAAATGAGCAATGAAAATGCCCTTATTTTGCGAAGTGGAGCTATTAACATGCGGCTTCCATTCAGCACAACAGGAAAGCAAAATGGTCACTACGATACAATTTATGGAACTTTGCCACTGCAAACCAAAACTTACCACCTAGGGTTTGAACACAATGAAGAGAATATAAGTGGAACATTTAATGTCCAATATGATTTAATAATAAGCGGACAATCAGCCGGTGAATATACATTGGAAATTCAATACATGGAGGGACAAGCATGAATGCAGTTGAACAATTGCAACAATCAATTAAAGACGCTTTAAAAGCTGCAGTGGATAAAGCTGGGCTAGTGGAAGAAGGTGCACAATACAATATTCATATTGAAGTGCCAAAAGATAAATCGAACGGAGACTTTGCAACGAATTTGGCAATGCAATTAACAAAGCTTGCCAAAAAACCACCGCGCCAAATTGCAGAAGCGATCGTAGAAAACTTAGAAACTGAAGGAACGGACATTGAAAAGGTGGAAATTGCCGGACCTGGATTCATCAATATTACAGTACGCAAAGATTTCCTTGCAGAGATTATTAAAGCTGTAAAAGAACAAAGTGAAAATTATGGTCGCTCCAAAGCTGGTGGTGGCGAAAAAATTCAAGTGGAATTTGTATCGGCTAACCCAACTGGTGATCTTCACTTAGGCCATGCCCGCGGTGCTGCATTCGGCGACTCTCTATGCAACGTTTTAGACTTTGCGGGCTACGACGTTTCAAGAGAATATTATATTAACGATGCTGGAAACCAAGTAAATAACTTAGCCTATTCATTGGAAGCTCATTACAAGCAAGCATTAGGTATGGATGCGGAAATGCCAGAAGACGGTTACTACGGTCAAGATATTATCGATATTGCAAATCAACTCGCGCAAGAATATGGCGATTCAATCTTACAAAAATCTGATGAAGAACGTTTCCAATTCTTCCGAGAAAACGGTCTTAAACTGGAATTAGAAAAATTAAAACGAGATTTAGAAAACTTCCGCGTTCGATTTGATGTGTGGTATTCAGAAACTTCATTATATGAAAACGGGAAAATCGACCACGCTTTAAATAAATTAAGAGCAAACGGTCACGTATTTGAACAAGATGGGGCAACTTGGTTCCGCTCGACGACATTTGGCGATGATAAAGACCGTGTTCTTATTAAATCTGACGGTTCTTACACATATTTAACGCCGGATATTGCTTATCACGAAGATAAACTTCAACGTGGCTTCGATAAACTCATTAACATTTGGGGAGCAGATCATCATGGTTACATCCCACGTATGAAAGCCGCGATTGAAGCACTTGGCTACGACCGTGACAAATTGGAAGTTGAAGTTATCCAGATGGTTCAACTTTATAAAAATGGCAAAAAATATAAAATGAGTAAGCGTACAGGTAATGCTGTTACAATGCGTGAGCTTGTGGAAGAAGTAGGCCTTGATGCCGTACGTTACTACTTCGTGAAAACGGCTTGTGATTCCCATATGGATTTTGACTTAGACTTGGCAGTGGCAGAGTCGAATGAAAACCCTGTTTACTATGCACAATATGCCCATGCACGTATTTGCTCAATATTACGTTCTGCAGAGG
>JAAYHP010000198.1 GCA_012735355.1 Lysinibacillus sp.
CATATAAAGTACTCCTAAATAATGCGGATATGCCCAATTCGAACTCCCTGACATTTCCCTCTATCCAAATTGTACTTCTTAAATTACAAATAATATTATTATGAAAACATAATTAGTTAATTTTATAGTTCCTTTATAAATCTACTTGATACTTTTTATATTAATCTATAAATTTCCCCTTCTCTATATGGACAATAGAACATTTTTTACACCTAAAAATCCATCTCAAACCCTTGATACCAATACGTTTATAGCATTTTTTCACCAAAAATCATGCGCTCTAAGACGCATCGAGAAATGTTTTTGCGACCAACTACCTTCAAAACGTGCTTAAAATCGTCTTTAAAATGCCCTAGCGAAACCAAAATTTTATCAAATTTAATCCTAAATTTTTACTTTTAACTGCATATAATGTATATTATATGCAGTAACATAATCCTTCTAACGTAAAACAGTATTTTAGACTACTTTAGATAGAAACAATTACTCCCCTATTTATAAATAGGTAAATGAACGTTCGACATAACATAGCAATCAATATTCTTTGAAGGAGATACATCATATGGAATTGCAAAATAACAAAGAGGAAGTATCGAAAGGCGTATTAAAATATTACGAGGATGAAATCGATATTTTTCATACATATATGGATGATTTAGGTTATTCACAACATACGATAAAATGTTATCTTTCTGATGTAAAGGCCTTTCTAATTTTCATTTTTGAAAAAGAAGAAGGGTTTCTTTCACTTGAAAAAATCAGCTCAAAACATATTCAAGAGTATTTGAGGAAAACGCAAAAAGGCATGGCTAAATCAACTCGTAACCGAAGATTAATGTCGCTAAGAACATTTTTTAAATCGTTAGTGAAAGCTGAGGAATTAACTACGAACCCTGCTGCAGATATTGATATGGCTAAACAAGAAAAAAATTCATTACCTACCTATTTAAATGATGAGGAGCTTCGTCTACTTTTTAAATGTATAAAACATGATCAATATCATATCCGCAATAAATGTATAATAATGCTTATGGGGCTTGCAGGATTACGGGTGATTGAAATACATAATCTCAATATTACCGATCTCATTCGAGATGAAAAGGAACCGGGAATCAATGTATTAGGGAAAGGCAATAAAGTCCGCTACATTCCCTTACCTATTGCTTTATATAATTTACTTTTAGAATATGAACGCATGTTTCGCCCTACACCGAAGCCAGAACACAATAATGCATTTTTTATTTCAAAACGAGGGGAAAGAATATCGAGAAGAAGAGTACAAATGATTGTGGAAGATACATTAAAAACTTTAAAAAGTTTACCAGACTTTCACTATTTACAAAACAAACCGTTATCATCTCATAAGTTGCGACATTCTTTCGGTACAAGACTCGTCCGTTCAGGGGTCGATCTTGTAACAGTGCAGGAATTAATGGGCCATACAAATTTAAGCACAACTCAAATTTATACTCATGTAAATAACAAGCAGAAACAAGAAGCAATGCGGAATCAAGATATTTCACAGTTTTTTGAATAATTTATTGGTGATACGACAATCGTCTTTTTCATTACAATTTATATTAAGAACAATCGGTTAATAATCCGATATACACAGCACTAAACTATTAAAAGGATGCAATTTCATTTTAATGGGGTGATTTAGATGAAATTCATTAGTGTACTAAAGGGGATTATTGTCGGAGTAATCACTTCTATTGTAATTCCTATTGTAAACATTGGTGTGTTGAGTAGATTTGCAGGAGGTAGTCCCATTTATTTTAGTAATTCGTGGAGCTATATCGCATCTTTTATGACAGTTGTTCCTGTTGCTGCATTTATTGGTCTTTATTTTACTAATAAAAAATCATTAACGAATAAACAAAGATGGGTCATTTCAAGTATCGTAGTATTATTAATAGGCATCTTTATTAATACTGTTGGAATTACAATAGGTTATTTCATCGTGCAAGGAAGTTTAGAAAAAGTAAATATTATTTCTGAATTACCATTTAGATTTTTAACAGTCGCATTATCATTACCGATTTCCATCCCATTAGGAAAGTTAATTATAGATATACTTTATCGCTGGATAAATAAAATACCGTTAGAGAATTAATAAGGGCTTGTGCTAAGCCCTTTATTTAAGACCATTAAACTTGAAGAAGATGTGCTCTAAGTTCACAACGACTGCTTTTTTGCGGAAATCGTTCACTGTAAAGGATTTCTGAATTGACTTCGTATAGTGAAGAAATGAGTTCAGGTGTTAGTTGTTTCACGTTGTTGTAAAACTTTAATTGACCGTCCAACAGTACCATGAATTTAGTTGCATAATTGAGTACATGTTCTTTATAAACTCATTCAACCTACTCTAATAATGATTCACTAATTTGTCACGACAAATTTTGGTAACGGATCTTTGAACTGGGACCAATTGCTTTTCATTTCTTCATCTGTTAATAAACAGAGATCCAACTGTTTTTCGATCGTTTCCTGGTTTAATTCAATCCCTATGAATACAAGTTCCGTCTGTTTATCACCAAATACTGGATCCCACCGTTGAATTAAGGTTGGATCATGTTTAAATTCAATCTCTTGTTCTTCCTTTGGTAAATCGACAATCCATTCGCCAGCACCCTGAAACTGGATTGATGAACCAGCTTGTGACATAATGCCGGGCATATTACGCGATGCTAGCCAGAAAAATCCTTTTGAGCGTACAATTTCTACTGGTAAATTATCCAACCATTGATACCATCTTTCTGGGTGAAATGGACGTCTTCTCCGATAAATAAATGACGATATTCCATACTCTTCTGTTTCTGGTACATGTTCTTCATTTAACTCATTAATCCATCCAGCACCTTAACTTGCTTTATCAAAATCAAATAATCCTCGATTTAATAGTAACTCACTTTTAATAATACCGTTCTTTACAATATATTGTTCTGCATCTGGATTTAATTTTAATAAAAATGCTTTTAATGTATCTAAATACTCAGGTGTCACCAAATCAGATTTTGTAATGCAAATAATATTTGCGAACTCAATTTGATCAATTAATAAATCGGAAACATCTCGCTGATCATTGATATCATCAGTCTGTTTTCTATCTAGTAACGTTTCTCCACTTTCATAGTCCTCCCAGAAGCGATTAGCATCTACTACTGTAATCATGGCATCCAATTTACAATGGGGTGTTAAATCAATCCCAGTTACTTCATCAATATAACTAAATGTTTGTGCAACAGGAATTGGCTCACTAATACCTGTGGATTCAATAATAATATAATCAATATCTCCTTGCTCTACTAATTTTTTGTGAACGGTAAAATAGAATCAACAGAAATTGCTCATTTGGTTTGAACACTTTTTCACTATTAAACAGACTTCTAGTAAGCTAGTAGTAATTAGTTTATTGGAGGCTGTACTAATGGAGGAGAAGCTAGTGTTATATATTCATATTCATAATTTACGTGAAAGGAAGTTACGTATTTCTCAAATTGCTAGACAATTAAAAATTTCACGTAACACAGTATATAAATATTTGAAGATGACCTTTGATGAAGCTGTAGAAGAATTTGGACCCATTGAGCGAAAGAAAAAGTTAGATCCCTATCGGGATTGGATTGTGAATTGGTTACAAGAACATCCAAGTATAAGTGGAGCGCAAATATTAGATTGGCTACAAGAAAAATTTCCTGAGATTGAAGTTGGAGAAAGCACAGTTCGTCGGTATGTCAATGAGATGAGAGAAATTTATCACATTGAAAAAACAGATGAACCAAGAGATTACGAAGCAGTTGACGAGCAACCACCAGGGAAACAAATGCAAGTGGACTGGGGACAAACGATTCAAAAGACAACGCATAAAAAAGAAGTAAAACTCTATTTCATCGCTTTTGTATTGGCTCATTCTCGTCAAAAATATATGGAATGGCAAGACCATCCTTTTACTACACGTGATACGATTCGTTGTCATGAGAATGCATTCCGTTATTTTGAGGGGATGCCTGAAGAAATTGTTTATGATCAAGATAATCTCATTGCGGTCAATGAAAATGCCGGAGACGTTATCTTAACAAAAGAATTTCAACAGTATGTCAATGAGAGGAAGTTTAAAATCTATCTTTGTCGAAAAGCAGATCCTGAGTCCAAAGGGAAAATTGAAAACGTTGTGAAATATGTGAAGAAAAACTTCGCTATTCATCGTGTCTTTTCAACGATTGAAGATTGGAATGAAAGAGCATGGAAATGGCTTGAACGAACGGGTAACTACAAAGTCCATCAGACAATAAAAAAGAGACCTGTCGAAGTGTTTCTCCTAGAAAAGCAACACTTACGAAAGATCTCTTCACCGCTTTCTTATTCAGAAAGCAACCCTACAGAAATTATAACAAGGAATGTGAATAAGGACAACACGATTCGTTTTAAATCTAATCGTTATTCTGTTCCATTAGGAACATATACAAAATGTCCTCAAGTAAACTTACAAATTGA
>JAAYHP010000026.1 GCA_012735355.1 Lysinibacillus sp.
CACCCGTTCCCATACCGAACACGGAAGTTAAGCTCTTTAGCGCCGATGGTAGTTGGGGATTCCCCCTGCGAGAGTAGGACGTCGCTTCGCAAATTGAAACACCACTTGAAGTGGTGTTTTTTTATTTCTAAAAAACCCCCAACTACCAAGCATCGAAGATGCGCTCGGCGCGATAAAGAAGTAAATCTAACTAAAATAGACCAAATTTTATTTGGAGGATACGAGAAGCACGAGGGCCAAGAAGTTCCAGTGTAAGCCCGAATTAAAAAGACGCATTGAAAAACTTGATACAGGAATCAAAAAAGCGCACCTTTCGGTACGCACGACAAATAGCCCTACAATCTAGATTTTTTCGATTGAGGGCTATTTTGCTACTGCACATGCTTCACGTATATTTTTAGACCAAGGTAAGTAGCGATCGATTATTTCTGGTTGTTGATGGATCGGGAGGTTCGGCAGTTCTGTCAATACTTTAACTAAGTATTGATAGAAATCGATTCCATTTACTTTCGCTGTTTCAGCTAGACTCAGACAAATGGCATTCGCTTCAGCTCCCAATTCACTCACTGAGAAAAGCCAGTTTTTTCGGCCAAGCACATTTGGGCGAATCGCATTTTCTGCTGGGTTATTGTCAATCGCAATCCGACCATCATCTAGAAATGCTTTTAGACCTACGACATGCTTCAAGGTATAGTTTGCAGCTTCTGCAAGGGCACTTTTGCCGTAAAAAGGCGATTCATTTACCCATTGTATGAATTCTTCCACAATTGGTTTGGAATATTTCTTTCGAGCTTTTCGACGTTTGCTTGGTGAAAGTTTCTTAAACTTCCGTTCCAATTCGTAGAGTTGATTACAATATTCCACACCTTTTTCGGCGTTTTTACTATTGGCTTTTAACCATTTTCTACGCACATGTGCCCAACAATTTGCGAAAGTCACG
This sequence comes from Lysinibacillus sp., assembly GCA_012735355.1. Lineage (GTDB taxonomy): Bacteria > Bacillota > Bacilli > Bacillales_A > Planococcaceae > Ureibacillus. The sequence continues at coordinate 941 of JAAYHP010000026.1, forward strand.
TTAGGTAAACCTGCGTATGCAGAATATCCATCACAGATAATGGTTCCCTTGAAGTTTTCCACGAAGTCTTTTAAAATTTCCCGACTTCGCGATAAAGCACTATGGAACATGACAATAATCGGTCCTTGACAAGCAACACTTCTAAAAACCCAGTTATAAGCATTGGACTGAGCTGACTTTCCATCCGAACGATTGAGTATTTGAGCATACGTTTCATCTATATGAAGAATAGACTTTTTCATGAGCATTTCTTTCATGCGCTCATATATTGGAAGCAGCCAATCCTCGGCGATGCGAATTACCCAGTTTGATAAATTTTTATCGTTTGTCAGGAGACCGTAACGATTCCATTCCTTAACTTGACGGTATAGAGGCAAATATTGAACGAACTTGTCGTAGACGATTTTTGCCAAGACCGTTGGTCCTGCAATGCTGCGTTGAATCGCTGATTGCGGAGCTTTTCCTCGTTTGATTTGTGAATTTTTACTTAGGTCATTTTTACAATTCCTGCACTCATAAGCGTGTTCGATATGTCGAACACGCTTCACAGTTGCCGGTATGAATTTGGCTTCCTCACGTACAATGTTGCTACCGATCTCTGTCATTTCATTTTGACAACACTCACATTGTAAGTTTTCTGGATGATGATGAATTTCTTCTATTTCTAAACCATCCAAGAAGGAATCATTTCGTTTCTTTTTATGTAGTTTACGAACAACTGTATAAGTAACAGTATCCGTGCTTTGTTCTTCTGTGTGCTCAGGCTCATTAAAAAAAGGGTCATCATCAAATAAAGAACATTGTCCATCTGGAGCTTGGTACTTTGATTTTTCTGATTTTGAGCCATAAAGAAGCTTTGTTAAATAGCGAACTTGTTGTGACAACGATTCAATTTGTTTCAACAGTTCTTCATTTCTTTTGTTGGATTGAGATAGTTGTTCTTCTAATAATTGAATTAATTTTTCATTCGAATCATTGCTCACACCATTCACCACATTTCCGTACAAATTCAATAATGTCTTGATTATATCATTAGTGATAATTGGTTAAAAGACACCTTTTTTAGATTTTTGTATGGCTTTCGGTTGATGAATTGTGAGTCCTTCAAGTAACCAACGAAGTTGTTGTTGTGTGAGCCGACGAACTTCATTTTCATTTCGTGGCCACTGGAGTTTGCCATTATCCAATCGTTTATAAAGCATAGCGAAGCCATCTCCATCAAAGTATA
>JAAYHP010000199.1 GCA_012735355.1 Lysinibacillus sp.
AAAATAATATAATACCTAACTAAAAAAGAAGCTAAATATTATATTATCAAGAACGAATAATCGGTTAGCATGCCGATTATTTGTTCTTAAATAATGTTAAAGAGGTGCTTCCATGATTAACGTAAAGCCTACTACCAACCATATTAAAACGATAAAAGAACATAAAAGATTTTTAGAAAAATGGGATATGTGGGATTTTGCATACTTCGATGGTAAAGATTATTACTTTGTAGTTGTATATACACGGAGAGGAGGCAAAATTACAGGATATCTCATTTTGAATAAAGACGGATATGCTCCGCCACAGGAACAAGTAAAGTCTCCTGCTTATCATCTTATAAGCTACAATACAAAGGTTCATAATACGATTACAATTCTTGTTCCGCGAACAAAATCAAACGTATCGCCTGTCCAATTAATGTCTCGTTTAATTACTACATATAAAAATGAAATTTTAAAAGATCATTCGTATTTAACAGATTCAATTGAGAAGATTCTCCAAAGAAATTCAGAAGTAGAAAAGTATCCAGAAGTTATTAAAGAAATCGCTTATACCTTGGGAAGTTATCAACGACACATTACAAGAAAGACAGGTTTTTTTGATAAGGAATTTTTGAATAAGATGGAAGATGAGTTTTATAAATACGATGAATTAGTCTATAAATATGGAATTAGGGAAAGAGAAATAATAGAAGATTATGAAAAATTACTCCATGCACTTCAAATGGATAATATTGATATTAATCGGAAAGATAAAAATCAATTAATAAAATTATTACGTTCAAGAATCTCTTCGATAGAAAAGAATTTAAAAAAATCATTGGAGTCATATGAAAAAGATGAATACGGCAAAGAAAAATTTATTGACCCAAATAACATAAAGGACTCCATAGTTGAAAATATTGAAAAAAGTGGAAGATGGGATTTTCAAAATATCATTATGGCAAAAATAAGAAATAAATAACATTACATGGACTTGAAATCAAATGGGGGTCTGATTATGTCCAATAGTTTAAGAAAACTATTAGTCTTAATGTGTTTAATAACAATCCTTTCAGCTTGTACTAGCGATAAAAATGAGAGTGACAATCAAGAACAGAATAATATGAACACTGAAGAATCCAACGTTGACAATGTGAACAAGGATTTTTCTGGTAACTTTCAATACGAATTACCAACAACGATTGAAGAAATTATTAAATATCCAGTCGGTCCCTTCGGTTCTAAAGATGTTTCAATAGAAGATGAAGAATTGCAAAAAGTATTAAGTGAAATTCCTCCTTTACGAGAGGATGCGAGCGAAGAAGAATTAAACGAACTTTTTGCCTATTTATATTCCCTTTTTAAATTGGAATATCAAGATCCAAGAAGTATGATCTCTTCGTATGCAGTGAATGAAAAAGATTCTCCAGAAACACCAAACACAAAAGAACAAAAAAGATCTTTTAATGTAGAAATAATCCTTGATTCAAGCGGAAGTATGGGGAATTATATGGGCGGAAAAACCCGAATGGAATTAGCGAAAGAATCGATTCAACAATTTGCCTCCTCTCTACCAGAAGAAGCAAATGTCAGCCTTCGGGTATATGGCCATAAGGGAACGGGGAAAGAAAGTGATAAGGTCATGTCTTGTGCCTCAAGTGAACTTATATATCCACTCCAACCATACAACAAAGAAACAATGGTACAGGCATTAAATTCGTTTCAACCTGCGGGCTGGACACCATTAGCAGCATCCCTTATAAAGGCACAAGAAGATCTCGCTCCATTCAAAG
>JAAYHP010000200.1 GCA_012735355.1 Lysinibacillus sp.
GACGAATTCTATTCAAGACGTTGTTGTGGTGGGGAGTAAAAGTATTGTAAACTTTGTTAGCGGGACAGTTTCAACGATATTTACTTTAATATTAGTACCATTTTTCTATATTTTTATGTTGAAGGACCATGAAAAATTTGCACCGAATATTTATAAGCTTTTCTCTGGTGAAAGACGTACATGGGTAAAAAATACGTTGGAAGATATTAATGAGGCTTTAAAAAACTATGTACAAGGACAAGTTCTTGTTAGTTTAATACTGGCAACGATGATGTTAATCGGCTATTTAGTTATTGGGCTTGAATATGCTTTATTGCTAGCGATTTTTTCATTCTTTATGAACATGATTCCCTTTATTGGTCCGTGGATTTCGTTGGCACCGGCATTATTAATTGCTATCATTCAAGATCCGATCCTAGTAATTTGGGTTTGTGTCATTACCCTTGTAGCCCAACAATTAGAAAGTAATTTAATTACGCCAAACATTATGGGAAAATCATTAGACATCCATCCACTTACGGTCATTACAATTGTATTAGCAGCTGGAAATATAGGTGGTTTTGTTGCTATTTTAATCGGTATACCAACGTATGCGGTTATTAAAGTAGTAGTGAAAAACATTTATGAAGAACGAAAGAAAATTAAAGAAGCAGCTACAAAAACAATATAACGCAGTATGCCTTTAGGTATACTGTTTTTATTTTTGTATTCATGTATACTTGAAAGTGATATTTTCCTATGGGAGATGAAAGTTTTCTCTATATAGAAGGAATTTTATAGTGGGTGTTAAATAATAAAGGATAAAAAGGGGATTTTGTATGGACGGAAAAAAAGCTGCTATTATTCTTATAGGTATTATTGCTGTTGTTAGTATATTAGTAGTGATAGCAATTTCATATTTCTTTTCTACCTATGAACCTAAAAATGAAAATGCCCATCAAATACAATTAATAGAATACGATTTAAAGAAAATAGAAACGGGCTTGTCCGAAAAGAATATTTAGCACAAGAAAAAAATGATCACCCAATTCATTGATGGGTGATCATTTTTTACTTTCTCGACAAGCCCTTTCTTTAGAAGAACATATCTAGTATGAAATAAATTAAAGCAGCAATCACTGCGGAAATTGGCATCGTAATAATCCAAGTTAAAACGATTTTACGAGCAACTCCCCATTTTACTCCTTTCACCCGCTGAGCAGAACCAACCCCCATGATGGATGAGGAAATAACGTGGGTTGTTGAAACTGGTAAATGGATTAATGTTGCACCGAAAATTACTGTAGCAGAGGCTAAATCGGCAGCTGCACCATTTACTGGGCGGATTTTCATAATTTTTGTCCCAACAGTTTTGATGATTTTATACCCACCTATAGATGTACCTAACCCCATCGCAAGGGCACAGGCAACTCGCACCCATGTTTGAACCTCATCGTCAGATTGAATCCCAGCTGCAATTAAAGCCATCGTAATAATCCCCATCGCCTTTTGAGCATCGTTTGTACCGTGGGTAAAGGCTTGTAATGATGCGGTAAAGATTTGGAATGTACGAAAACCTTTATTTGTCTTATAAAGATTTAAGTTTTTAAATAAAATCTTAAACAATGACATCATTAAAAACCCTACACCAAAGGCAAGAAATGGCGAGAAAATTAATGCTTTTAAAATATTAAGGAATCCTTCATAATTCAAAATATTAAAACCTGCTGCAGCAATTGCAGCACCCGCAATAGAACCAATTAAAGTATGGGAAGAACTAGATGGAATTCCAAAATACCAAGTTAGTAAGTTCCAAGTAATAGCGGAGATTAAAGCCGCTAAAATAACGACTGAACCGGTTGTATCATCAGGACCGATGTATAATGAAAAAGGATCGACGATGTCACTAGCAATGGCTTTCGCCACACCTACGAAGGAAATGGCACCAAGGAAGTTCATAACAGCTGCAAGCATTACCGCTTTTCTTGGTGGTAATGCGCGTGTAGAAACGGACGTAGCGATGGAGTTTGCTGTATCATGAAACCCATTTATAAAGTCAAATGCTAGAGCGCAAATAACAATTAATATTGTAATGATTAATATTATATCCATGTAGTATCTCGTCCCTTTAAGCGTTACGCATGATAATTGTTTCTAGTGTATTTGCTACGTCTTGACAATGGTCTGCGATATCTTCCAATTGGTCGTAAAGATCTTTAAACTTAATTAAACGAATTGGATCTTTTTCATTTAGGAATAGTTGTTTTATAGAAGAGCGAGATACTTCATCACATTCTCTTTCGTAGTCTTTAATTTGGATGATGTGTTTGCGCATTGACGGTAGATCTTTTTTATTTAATAGATCAATTGCGGATACAATTTCGTCTGCACTTTTTGTTATGTACTTCATGAATGTGCGCATAGAATCATCCGGTTCTGTAAAGGAAAACATTTCAAAATGTGCGATACATTGTTCTACTCCATCCAAAACGTCATCCATTTTAATAGCTAATGCTAAAATATCTTCCCTTTCAATAGGCGTCATAAAGGATTTATTCAGCATTACAATTAGTTCGTGAATTAAATTGTCACCGTCTGTTTCATATTTTTTCATCTTCACGCTAAGTTCTTTTAAATCGGCTACAGATTTGATTTTAAAGTCGTTGGCATAATGCACAGCTTCCCGCATATTTTCAGCGATTTTGTGCAACGACATAAAAAATGGATCTGTTTTTCTTGAGTTAAACATTTGTGTAAAGCCCCCTGATATACGTTTGTTATTAAACCTTTAATATGATAGCAAATAATTTACGAAAACTATAGAAGGAAAGTGTTGAAAAAAATAAAATTTACATTCCTGTAATATTAAAATGTTAATAATTTCAATACAAAAGAAAAAAGTATATTAACGATAACTCCATTGTTAATATACTTCAAATCATGATTTTTATAATAAGTAATCTTGAAGTTCCTTTTGTAAAAATGGTTCGGCAGATAAAAATTGAACGAAAGCGTAGTATCGTTCTATATCAGTTGTGCTTGGTTTTTTTCCAGTGTAAA
>JAAYHP010000201.1 GCA_012735355.1 Lysinibacillus sp.
ATTATAAGTTGTTCAATGATACTTATGGCCATTTAGCAGGGGATGATTGTTTAAAAAAGATAGCCGATTATTTATCCAAATTTAATGATCCACCATTTAATTTTGTTTCTCGATATGGTGGGGAGGAATTTAGTTTATTATTTTTATCCCGTTCTAAAGAAGAAGTCATTCAACTGTCAGAACAAATTAGGGAAGATATACTGAATTTAAAAATTCCTCACGAAACTTCGCCTACCCATAAATATGTTACTGTTAGTATAGGGGTCGCCTCTGTTATTCCAAATGAAGAAACATCTTCACAAAAGTTGATATTAAAGGCTGATAGAGCATTGTATTATTCGAAAAATAACGGTCGAAATCAAGTTACCTACTTTAATGAAATTCAGCAAAAAGAAATGGGACTTCTATAACCTGAAATGAAAAAGCTTGAAACCTTGGATTTTTGGTTTCAAGCTTTTTAATTTAGACTAACAATTGTTAAACCTTGTTGTTGTAAATATTCAATAATCGAGGGTAGCGCTTCCACCACTTGTTGGGATTCATTTAGGGTAATAATCGATCCAGAAGTGTGGTTATTCTTTAAGTTTTCAATAATTTCACTTACACTTTGTACTTCCTGCACTTTAGGATCATTATTCCAAAGGATGATTTTACACTGTTCTTCTTCGGCTACTTTTTGTGTTTCTTCATTGAACAGCCCGAAAGGAGGTCTAAACAAATGTATAGAAGCACCGATTGTCTCCTCGATGATTTTTTTAGATTCACTTAATTCATATTGTTGCTCTTCCTTTGTTTGTTCATTCATCGTTGCAAAAGTCATTGTATAACTACCGATTGTGAAACCGTTGGAGCAAACATATTCTGCAATCGAGGGATGCTTTTGCACGTTATAGCCAATAAAGAAAAATGTTCCGCCAACGTCATATTGATTTAAAATATCAACAATCGATTTTGTATATTTCGTAGGTCCATCATTAAATGTCAATGCAACATAGCCTTCAGGTATATGAAAGGTTATAAAGTCATCTATTTGTAGAGTAGGAACAGTTGAGTCTTCATCATCCATTGTTGAAGAATCTGCGATAAGAATGGACTGGGGATCTGACTCAATCATGTCTTCAGTTTCTACAAAGGCACTACTTATAATCGGTTCTTCATTACCTTTTGATTGGGAATATGTATCAAAGATGATGATTAACGTAATGAGTAAAATAGCACCTATTAAACATGCAGTAATGATAGTTTGTGAGGAAATATGAACAGGTTGAATAGCCTTTCTAGTAACATCTCGTTTCTTTTTAGACGCTTTCTTTTTATTTGATTTAATTGTAGTTGTTAGATCGTTATCTTTTTCTTCGTCTAGTAAAGAAGAGGAGATTTCTTCATTATCAATTTGTTCTTGAATTTTTGTGTCTTCCTCGATGACGGCTTCAACCTGATTTTCAATTTTTTCCTGAATACTTTCTTCAGAAGTGATTGTTTCACTTTCTTTAATAGCTTCATCAACTTGAGAGGTTCCATTACTTTCATTTTCAGTTTCTTTTGAATCATTCATTTCTTTCGGTGCTATCATTTCAGATTGAATTGATTCTTTTACAACTTCTTGATGTTTAGGGAGGATCGCATATAAAAAATCAAGGGATAGTAAATGATTGATACTTCGACAATTTTTTATTTTTTCTAGCTGTTCACGGTATTGATTGGAACATTGAAAGTCAATTCGTCTACTTGTATCTCGATAAGTTTTTGTTACATAGCTTAAAAAAAGATTACTATTTTGATTATAAGTTGATTGGAGTGATAGGCGATATCGATCATTACCGTTAAAATCGCAAATCTTTTGTAAAGCTTCGGAAGTATCATTATCAATTAACCAATAAATGACTTTATTGTTCGTATAGCTAAAGACTTTTAATTTTAAAAAGTGAAGATCCTCCACTTTCTCGATAGATAGTAATTCGAGAATAGTTACATTAGCAGACATTCTTTACCTCCTTTCTCCAACATAATAGTAAGCAAACTATTATTCCGTTGGTTTTTGTGAGAAGGAGAAAGACATTCTTTCTGTAAAATAGTTGATCGTTTTTAATAGTTGAGCTTTCTCATCAGCGATTTTTTCGTACTGTTCTAAATATTTTTGATTTTCAATCTCAAGGTTTCGAATACGATCTTCAAGTTCATTGATCTTTTGTAAGTTTTGAGCTTGAATTTTAGTGGATTCTTCATAGAGCTTATTATATTTCGCTTTTTCTGTTTCAAGTTGGTTGGATAATTTATCGTATTCTAAATTGTGAGTTAATTGGTACTCCTTATAATCCTCCAGTAATTGATCGTAGCTCATTTGCTTATTTGTTAAGCTAATTTCTAAATCGCGGATTTCTTTTGTTTTATCTTGTATGATTTGATCCTTTTTTAATTGTTCACGTTTATATCGGTTGATTGTTTCATTAGCATTTTCTAATTGTTCAACTAAAGCATTATATCTATAGGAAAGTAGTTGACGATCTTTTATTAAACTTTCAATGGAAACGATGACGTCCATTGCAATTTTATCTTGATTATCCCTTGAAAAAATAACTTGTTCTTCAAAAGAATCGATTTGCTGATTTTGATCTGTTTTTACATCTTCCATATTCATATCTTCATTTATTTCTTCTATAGTTTGTCGTTCTTCTTCAACTTCCTTTATAACGTGTTCTTCATTTTCAACATCTGATTGATTCGACAGTGGATTTTTAAACCAAGCTAGTCGCTTTTTTTCCATTTCATTAGTCAAAATATCATCTCCTAATAACTTCTAAAAAAATAAACATAACTTCCTATAAATATATGATACGTTACAATTATATATAAATTCCTACTTTAATTTTATAGCTAAGTCGAAGAATGTCAACTAGTGGTTTTATGACCAAAAAGAAACAAAGAAGATAGGAAAGGGAAGTTTTTTAATA
>JAAYHP010000202.1 GCA_012735355.1 Lysinibacillus sp.
CCAATTTGCTAATCAACTTACCCACATCCCTTGTAATAAAAGAATACCTATAAAAATAGGTATTCTTTTTAGCACTTAATATTCATCTTCTCGATAGCCAAAGTCTCTTAAGTAGGTTGCTTTATTGCGCCAATCTTTTTGCACTTTTACCCACAACTCTAAATACACTTTTGAGCCAAGAAGCATTTCTATATCTTTTCTCGCTTGAGTACCGATCTCCTTTAGTAAAGACCCTCTTTTTCCAATAATGATTCCCTTTTGGCTATCTCGTTCCACCATAATTGTTGCATGAACATGAATTAAATTTTCATTCTCTTCATCCCGTCGAATTTTTTCGATGACGACAGCTACAGAATGAGGAATTTCTTCACGGGTTAAATGCAACACCTTTTCACGAATCAGCTCTGAAATAATAAAGCGTTCCGGATGATCTGTCACTTGATCCGCTGGGTAATATTGAGGCCCTTCTGGCAAATACTTTTCTATCGTTAACAATAAATTATCCACATTATTACCTTGCAAGGCGGAAATCGGTACAATTTCTGCAAAGTTCATTCGATCTTTATAAGCATCGATAATGTTCAACAATTCATCGGGATGAACTTTATCGATTTTATTTATTACTAAGAAAACAGGCGTATTCGTATCTTGAAGCATTTCTAGTATGAATTCATCACCTTTACCGATTTTTTCCTCAGCATTTACCATAAACATGATTAAATCGACTTCACGCAACGTATTTTTTGATACTTTCATCATAAACTCGCCTAGTTTATGTTTCGGTTTATGAATCCCTGGCGTATCAATAAAAATCATTTGACTATTTTCTCTCGTTAATACCCCTTGAATTTTATTTCTTGTCGTTTGGGGTTTATCTGACATGATGGCTATTTTTTGACCGATTACATGATTGAGAAAAGTTGATTTTCCTACATTCGGACGTCCTATTATTGAAATAAATCCTGATTTAAATTGTTTTTCCTGCTGCATAATCCATATCCTCCGATTTAAACGCACCGGGCAAAAGTTTTCCTACGGTCGTTTGTTCAATATTACCTTTTAAATTCATTAAATATACCGGCATATCTCTTGAGCAAAATTCCACCATGACTTGTCGACAGGCCCCACACGGAGATACGGGACTTTCCGTATCTGCAACGACTAAAATAGCTTTAAATTTTGTTACGCCATCAGAAACCGCTTTAAAAATAGCTGTCCGCTCTGCACAGTTTGTCAAACCAAAGCTTGCATTTTCGATATTACAACCGTGAAAAATTTGTCCATCCTCACTTAAAAGAGCTGCCCCTACGGAAAATTTTGAGTAAGGAGCATAAGCTTTTTCACGAGCTTTTTTTGCTTCTTTCATAAGCAAATCTAAATCCATATGTATTTCCATACTCCTCTCTAATCAACTAAAACCATTTCGGAACAAATAAAATCAATCCGATAAGTACGCTTGCAATAGCAACGACGAGAACCGCCCCTGCCGCCACATCTTTCGCTATTTTAGCGAGGGGATGGTATTCCGGTGATACTAAATCGACGACATTTTCAATCGCCGTATTCACCATTTCCATCCCGATCACTAAAGCAATCGTTAATATTAAGATTAACCATTCTACCGCGCTTAAATGCGATAAAAAACCCGCAAGGATTGCTATAATACCACAAATTATATGAATTCGCATATTTCGCTCTTTCATTCCCATTTTTATGCCGCTAAAGGCAAAACGAAAAGAACGAAGAAATTTACGAATCATGGGAATCACGACCTAAGCCGAAAGATGAAAGAATCTCCTCCTGTTTAGAAAACATCACTTTCTCTTCTTCTTCCGTCATATGGTCGTACCCTAATAAGTGCAATAATCCATGTACCGCTAAAAAACCTAATTCCCTCTCAAAGGAATGACCAAATTCTTCCGCCTGTTCTCTCGTTCGGTCAATGGAAATAATAATATCTCCTAATACCCGTGGAAGATCTTGTCCAACAATTGCTACTTCCCCTTCCCCCATTTCTTCAAGGGCAAAGGAGATCACATCTGTAGGTTCATCTTTTTGCCGATATTCTCGATTAATTCGATGGATTTCTTCATTTGTAACAAAGGTAATGGAAACTTCCGCATCGCCAATATTCTCTACTTTTGCAGCGTGCAGAAGCAAATTTTCCACTAGCTCAATATGCTCTTCGCTCACTTCATTTGTTTCATCTAAAAAATCAATGTTTAGCATTAGTTCCTCCTATTTTTTATCCTCTTTCGGATATTCAATGCGCGAATGGAATGTACCATTTAACGTTTCACATAATACTTTTTCAATAATTTTTAACTCTTTGATGGAAATATCACATTCATCAAACTGATTCTCATCTAAACGACCTTTTATGATGGACTGAACTAAATCTCGAATTTTTTCTGCGTTCGGTTGCTTCATGGAGCGTGCTGCTGCTTCTACACTATCTGCGATGCTGATTACCGCCGCTTCCTTCGTTTGCGGTTTTGGTCCTGGATAGTAGAAAATGGAGTCATCTTCTATTTCACCTTGTTCTTTCGCTTTATGCAAGATATATTTTAAAGAACTTGTTCCATGATGTTGAAGTGCAATATCAATAATTTCTTGTGGCATTTTATGTTTTTGTAAAATTTCTGCTCCATCATTTGTATGGGCTATAATAATTTCCGCACTTCTTTCTGGTGGCAGCGAGTCATGTGGGTTGATACCTGACATTTGGTTCTCGACGAAGAATGCAGGACGTCTCGTCTTCCCAATATCATGATAATAACTTCCTACTCGAGCGAGCAATCCATCTGCTCCAATGGCTTCACAAGCTGCTTCCGCTAAATTTGCAACCATGATGCTATGATGATACGTTCCAGGTGTTTCAGTTAATATTTTTTTCAATAGCGGATGATTTGGATTCGATAATTCGATTAATTTCATCGTTGATAAAATTCCAAAGGCTGATTCAAAGAATGGCAACAATCCCATCGTTAAAGCGCCAGACAACAAACCTGAAACTACTGCTGCCACTCCGTAAAATAATAATTCTAACGGTTCATAATGGGATTGGGACATTAATAAATAGAATGCAATAAATAATATATTAATAATAACTACAATTCCACAAACCTTTAATATATCAGAGCGATTTTCAATCGATTTCATAAAGTAAATGCATGCATAGCCACCAAGCAATATATACAATGCAATTTCCATTTGCAATACTGCCGAATACCCTTCTTGGAATATAAC
>JAAYHP010000203.1 GCA_012735355.1 Lysinibacillus sp.
GCTACAATGAACAATATTTCAAAAAGCACTGCTTGTAGGCTCGTCCAAACGTTAGAAAGTGAAGGCTTTGTGATCCAAAACACTCGCTCCAATACTTATCATCTCGGTTTGTCGGTACTTTACCTATCCAACGTCATGTTAGATCGTTTTGACACATTAAAAAAAATGACCGGCTATTTAAAAAAATTAACTGGATTGACAGGAGAATCTTCCCATATCGCCGTGTTACAAGGAAATAAAGTACTCTATCTAAAAAAAGAGGATAATCAATATCAAGTCCACTTAAGAAGTCACATTGGAAGGAGAAACCCTGCCCACTGCACTGCATCAGGCCTAGCACTCCTTGCCTATTTGGAGGAAGATGAAATCCGCGCATTATTTAAAGACGGTTTCGAACAACCAACGAAATATTCCATTTCATCTGTCGATGTATTACTGCAACGATTATACGAAGGAAGACAAAAAGGATACTTTGTTAGCGAGAGGGAAATGGTTGAAAACGTCCTTTCAGTTGGTGCACCCATTTTTCAAAAAGATGGATCGGTATTCGCCTCCGTCAGTGTCGCAGGACTATATACGCGCATGAAACCGCAACTGCCAAAAATTGTTCAACTTGTCAAAGAAACGAGTGAACAAATTACTCGTTTTATTCAAGATTCAAAGGATTCTTTTGACTATGAAACTTTCATTAGATGAAAAATATTTTGTCAAGTCGGTAAAAAACGCATTGCGCATATTAAAGTTATTTAAAACGAGAAGGCAGGAGTTAACGGTAACGGAAATTTCAAAATTAGTAGCTCTACCAAAATCCACAGTCCATCGTCTCTTAAAAGAACTCGTTCATGAAGGTTTCCTTATTCAACAAGAGAAAAACGGAAAGTATCAACTAGGATTTTCCATTTTAGGACTTGGGGGAATTGTGAAATACCATACAGAAATTTTTGATGATGCTAAACCGATATTGGAGCAATTTGTGAAACAATTTAATTTACCTATCCATATTTGTGTCATGGAACAGCATAAAGTCACTTATTTAATGAGGGAAACAGGAAATATTCCGATGAATCTTATTACAAAAACAGGTCGTCAAAATGATTTACACGCTACTGCAGAAGGACTGGTTATGCTTGCCTATAAAAATAAATCATTTATCGAAAACATCCTTGCAAAACCTTTAACTAAACATACTGAATTTACGATTACAGATATAAATGCGCTGCAAAAAGAAATATTACAAGTGCGCTCACAAGGTTTTGCTGTGGCAAAAAACACATTTGCTGTTGGCTATTCTAGTTATGCAGCACCAATAAGAGATTATACTGGTGAGGTTTTGTATTCCGTTGCGGTTATTTCAAAAAATGATTTTGTCCCCTTGAAACTAGAAGGGGAATTAATCCATTCAATTCAACAAATTGCGAAAGAGATATCGAACTTGTTAGGTTATTATGAAGATTAAAAAATACCAATCAACGCAGAATTGCACCTCCGATTGTTACAAATCGGGGTGCAATTCAAAGGATTAACCCTTACAAAGATTTCAATTTTGAGGCACTTCCCTATATTAAACTATTTGTCACTTTCATTGTTTCTTTTTTCAAATTCAGTATCAAATTGCTTTTTCGCTTGGTCCATACCTAAGTTGTCGATAAAATAAGCAATGGCCGATTCACATAAAGCATAAGTCCCTGCTGATGCAACACCGCCAGAAATAGCCGAACCTGCTGCTGGAATTAGTTTTCCTAATTGGCGAGCTACTTCTCTTAAAGCGAACCCAACGCCGATATTAATTCCTAGTGCAGTGATAAACTCAATCACTGTATCTTTTTGAATTTTTCTACCGCTAATGGCTGCAATCAGAATAATCATCGTTGTTTGAATGCCTGTAATAACAGGTAAATCTGCTATAGGAATGGGTACTGCCCCAACTCCACCACTTAACGTTGCAAATCGTCTACCATATTTCCTGGCCAATTTTTTCTGAACGGATTTCATTTTCGATAACTTAGCTAATTGGAGTTGGGCGTCGTTGGGTAATTGTTCAATTAAGTAATCAAGAAGTACATCAATATTCCATACGGTCTCTTCAATGACTTCTTTTGTGTTTTCATCGAACATCATATAGGCAGCTGTTGGGATAACTTTTACATCGTATAGAGTAATGCCTTTTAATTTCCGCGCTAGTTCATCAACGGCTTCTTGGATGTTTTTTCGTTTTAATTCACTTGTAAAAGGTGGCTCTTCTTTTTTCGGATTTAGTTCATCTACTTGTGTGACAACCCCAACGATAGGAATATCATAATTATGAACTTCCTTGATGACATTTATTAACTCTTTTACTTGAGCGATATCTTCATCAATCCGGGCTCCGACTTCTTTTGCTTTCGATAAAAATAAAATAACATCCGGACACTTATTCACTACTGCTTTTTCTAATTCTTCTAATGGTGTAACTGCTTCAGTTTCTTCTTCAGGTAAATCAGATTCACCTAAGCCTCGAGTATCTAATATTTCTAAATTTCCAAGTTCCGATTCATATGTATGCCACTTTCCACGACCAGTTTGTGCTTTCACATCACCAGTCTCAGCTTTATATTCGTTAAAAATAGCATTGATTAAACTGGATTTCCCCGAACCCCTTCTACCAACAATAGCGATTCTTGGGGCACGAGAATCTAAAGCAAAGGCACGAACTTCTTCAAGTTCTTTAAATATATCCTTTTTCAGTTTATCTGGTAGGCTTGATTCTCCTAAAGATTCTAATATATTTCGTAACAAACTCTCAAATTCTAATTTTTGTTTTTGCATTTTAACACCGCCTATATTGCTCATGATTTCGTAACATGAATAGTAGCTGAAACATTATAGTAATTATACATTTCAAAATCTACATTATAAAGAAATTAATGGAATTTTTATGTAATGTGCGTTATGTTACATCCCTATCATGTTCAATTCAATTATAATAATACGTAAATAGACGAGAAGGTGATTCAATGGAAAATTGGTTTAATAGCATTTGGTTCGTTATTCTTGTATATTTAGTGTTCGCCTTTTCCCTTTTACTCTTTTTAGCACTCCCTAGTGGTATGACCTTTGTGTACCTTTTATTCCTTGGCATCTTTGCTGGAGTAACCCACAAAAAATATCATGACATGAAAAAAGAAAAGAAGAATCATGATGTTTGATGAAGTGGTGAATTCCATAGTAAGTTTTATATAATAAAAGGAAATCAATTAGGAGGTCGTACTATGGGATTCCGTTTTAGAAAAAGCATCAAAATTGCTCCAGGTATTAAATTGAACATAGGTAAAAAAGGTGTCAGTGTTTCGATTGGTAAAAGAGGGGCCAACGTAACGTTAGGTAAAACGGGAGTACGTACGACTGTAGGTGCGCCTGGCACTGGTATGTCTTACACAAAACATCGTCCTTTTAAAAAGAAACGATAGATCGATTTAATTAAAGAAAACCCTGTGCACATTTGTCACAGAGTTTTCTTTTTCTTATTCTAGGATTTTAACGGTGAAGGAATTAAATCTTATTTCTTCATTTTCATTATAAAGCTTCGGTGTAATTGTCAGCTCTTTTGCTCCATTTTGTAAATTAGCAAAGGTAAAGGATCCCTTCACTGCATGCTTCGTTGTACTACTTGTCATGTTCGTAATCATTTCATAATCATTACCAAATTCATCTTGTACTTCGAAATCAATGGTATATGGCAAATTATATAACGAGTAGGCTGAAGGCATTTTTATTTTGTACTTAATATTTATTGTATAGCCAGTTATATCTACAGTTGAAACCCTCATTGTAAAATCTCTCATTTTATCTATATAGTTGGCACGTATACCTTCTACATCAATCTTTTTTAATTGAAATTCAAATGACCAATCTCCCTCAATCGTTTCGTTTGTTTCATAGTTCCAAATACTTCCCGGTGTCCAAGTTAAATTGATAGTTCGTGGTGAGCGTCCATTTAATTCAGGAGTCATCGTAATAACACCTGCATAAGTTGTATCTGTTAGTTTTTTAATCCAAGTAACTGACCCACATTCAATTTCTCCATTCGTTTCGATTGGAAAATTAAACGATGGATATTCCCCTAAATCTTTTTCTGATTCTATTGCAAAAGTAATTGTCACAGTAGTCCCGTCATAAACTGCCTCTGCAATTTCAATTTTTACACCGTTACTTTCTTGAATTGAGCCAATTCCCGTTGCATAA
>JAAYHP010000204.1 GCA_012735355.1 Lysinibacillus sp.
AATTTGGTTTTCTGTATTCACGTTAATTTTTGCTGTTCCTAATGAAATAGCGCGTTGAATATCTTTTGTTGGAATTCCAGTTCCACCATGAAGAACAAGTGGAAGATTTGTTAAGTTACTAATTTCTTCCATTTCCTTGAAACCAAGGTTTGGTTCGCCTTTGTATGGTCCGTGTACAGAACCTAAAGCTGGTGCAAGGCAATCAATGTCTGTTTGTTCTGCTAAAATTTTACATTCTTGAGGGTCAGCATAAATGATTCCATCGCTTGCAACATCATCTTCTTGACCGCCTACTGTACCAAGTTCTGCTTCTACAGAAACACCTTTTGCGTGAGCATATTCTACAACTTGTTTTGTAATTTGAACGTTTTCTTCAAATGGTTTGTGGGAAGCGTCAATCATAACGGAAGTGAATCCAGCATCTACTGCTTCTTTACATTTTTCAAAGCTGGAACCGTGGTCTAAGTGGATGGCAACTGGAACGGTAATGTTGTAGCTTTCCATTAAGCCTTTTACCATGTGTACAACAGCGACAAATCCGCCCATATATTTACCTGCACCTTCAGAAACACCTAGGATTACTGGAGATTTTTCTTCTTCAGCAGCTTGCAGGATGGCTTGCGTAAATTCTAAGTTATTAATATTAAATTGACCTACTGCATATTTGCCTTCTTTCGCTTTAATTAACATTTCTTTCATCGATACTAATGGCATTATTCAAATCCTCCTCAGGATGGGTAATTTTTATAATATTTTCCGATTTAATAGTACCAAAAAGCTGACTTGCTAACAAGTCAGCTTTTCCGCCCCGAAAGCGGTAGCGACAGGGCGAAAACAATTTAGCCACAAGTAGTGGGTAAATCGAGTTTTCCGCACCGAAAGTAGAATTATGCCCTTGCTCACAAGAGTGAGCAAGGAGCAGATTCACGCCCCGAAAGCGCTAGCGGAGAAAACTCTCTCCTAACTTGGACGTTCAATACTAGGCTCAATCGTATAACTGCATAATTTGGGCGATTGCATTCCTCTTTCGGGTGGATACAACATCCATTTGGGCGCTTATCAACCTATTTCGGGAGGATGCAAATCTCTTTCGGGCACTTATCAACCTCTTTCGGGAGGATGCAAATCTCTTTCAGGCGCTTATCAACCTATTTCGGGCGGATACAAATCTCTTTCGGGCGTTTGGAACCTTCATATAAAGGATCACTCTCAAATTTGAGCACTAGCGCTCCCCAAAAAGTCAACTCCTCACCACACTGCAACCTACGCTCAGCCCCAATACTCAAAAAAACCGTTCCATTGTTCGGAACGGCGTACATAAGGCCTAGTCATTTAATAATACTTTTCCGACGGCATCCTTTACCTCATAAATATTAAATGGTTTTACAAAATAATGAACTGCTCCAAAGGTTTTTGTTTCCTTCTTCATTTCTTCATCATCAAATGCCGTCATGACGAAAACCGGTAAATCTGGTTGTAAGGCCTTCATTTTTTTTAAAACCTCTTTGCCATCTTCTCCCGATAACTTCATATCAAGAAGTACGCAATCGATCTTCTCTTTCTCTATTAATTGAAGCGCTTCGGAACCCTTCGATGCTAGAAAAGTTATAAACCCCTCTCTTTTAAAAACCTCCTCTAGCAACATGCGGATTCCTTTTTGGTCATCCACAATTAATATTCTTTTCACTGTCCTTTCCCCTCAAACACTTTTTCTCCCATAAACCTATTTCCCTTAATTTTATTACAACAAACATCATTTTTTGAAAATTTTTCAAGATAATATCTCTTTCCATCATGAACGTGTTGCTTTGCAATAAAGAAAATAGCAACTTATAATTATCTTGAGGTGGAAATATGTCAAAAATACTAGCTACTCAGTTAAATGGTTTATTTCAAAAAATCGTTCAAATTGAAGAAGAAGCAATAGAAGAAACGTCTCGACTTCTTGCTCAAGCAAGCGTCGGTGAAGGAAATGTATACTTTGCTTGCTTTGGTGAATTGCAAGCTGTTGAACTTCATGCTTTATACAACGAAAATCCTTTCGAAAAGCTTGTACAATGGTCTCCCGAAATTGAAATAACTGATGCAGACCGTGTATTAATTTTAACAAAAAGTTGCAAAGATGAAGAAGCTCTTGAACTTGCTAGAAAATTAAATGAAGAGTTTATTCCTTTTGCGGCCATTGCAAGTGAAGTTTCAAGTGATGAAAACGAATTGAGCAATCTCGCTTATACTTATGTATCTATGCATGTTCGTGGCGGATTAATTCCCCATCCAACGAAATTAGGCGAACGGGTTGTTGTTCCTCATCTACTTGCTGCACTCTTTATTTACGAAGCGATTAAACTGAATTACGATGAAATGTTAGACGATGATGAATTTTAATTGCAATAAAAGAGGTTGAATCTTAAAAGAGGTTTGGACAAAAGTAAAAACTCATCATTTTCTCTTAAAAGAAAATGATGAGTTGTTGATATTAAACTGAAAATTGATTTTCGTTCCGGGGACGCTTTCCACGGGCCCGACTCGAGCCTCCTCGGAGCTCGTTCCTCGCTCCTGTGGGGTCTCGAGTTTCGGGCTGGTCCCGTTGGAATTAAATAAGCTATATGTCCCATCCTATTTTTTGCAATTTATGTTACGTTCCTACCTTATTGATTTTTACGATATTTGAAGGCTGTACCTACGAATTCGCGGAAAAGTGGTTGCGGACGTTGTGGACGAGAAACGAATTCTGGATGGAATTGGCATCCGATTAAGAATTTTTTCTCTGGCAATTCGATAATTTCTACTAAACGATTGTCAGGACTTGTTCCTGAGAATACAAGGCCTTCCGCTTCCATTGCTTCGCGGTATTCATTGTTGAATTCATAACGATGGCGATGGCGTTCGTATACAAGTTCATCTTGGTAAGCTTGTTCTGCTCGAGAACCTTCTTTTAATTTACATGGATATAAACCTAAACGTAAAGTTCCACCTAAATTCATATTTTCGTTTTGATCTGGAAGTAAATCGATAATTGGGTAAGGAGTGTTTTTATCAATCTCTGTTGTATGTGCTCCTTGTAACCCTAGCACGTTGCGAGCATATTCCACTGCCGCTAACTGCATTCCTAAACAAATACCGAAGAATGGAACGTCGTTTTCACGAGCGTATTTAATCGCTGTAATTTTTCCTTCCGTTCCGCGGTTACCAAAACCACCAGGAACGAGAATGCCATCAACATCTTTCAATATTTCGTGAACATTGTCCTCTGTAATTTCTTCCGCGTTCACCCAATCGATGCAAATATCTGAATCATATTCATAACCTGCATGTTTTAATGCTTCAACGACAGAAATATAGGCATCTTGTAACTCTACATATTTTCCGACAAGGGCAATGCGAGTTTGATGTTTTAAGTTTTTTACTTTGTGCACTAGCTCTTTCCAATCAGACATATCCGCTTCCGGTGCATTAATACCGAAATACTCTAATACGATATCGTCCAAGTCTTGAGCATGAAGATTTAACGGTACTTCATATAAATGTTCCACATCTCGAGATTCAATAATGTTGCGAGGTGCTACGTCACAGAATAGCGCTAATTTATCTTTCATGTCTTGGGCAACAGGCTGCTCCGTACGTACAACTAAAATATTTGGCTGAATTCCTAAAGAGCGCAATTCTTTAACAGAATGTTGAGTTGGTTTTGTTTTTAATTCGCCTGCTGCTGCGATGTAAGGAATTAACGTACAGTGGATATACATTACATTTTCTGAACCTAAGTCAGATTTCATTTGACGAATGGCTTCTAAAAATGGAAGACCTTCGATATCGCCTACCGTTCCTCCTACTTCCGTAATAACGATATCTGCACTCGTTTCTCTACCTGCTCGTTGAATGCGTTCTTTAATTTCGTTTGTAATGTGAGGAATTACTTGAACAGTTTTTCCGTCGTAATCACCACGGCGTTCTTTCGCAAGTACTGTTTGATATACTCGACCAGATGTCACTGTTGAATGTTTTCCTAAGTTAATATCGATAAAACGTTCATAGTGTCCTAAGTCTAAATCCGCTTCTGCACCGTCATCCGTTACGAATACTTCCCCGTGTTGGTAAGGGCTCATCGTACCTGGGTCAATGTTTAGATACGGATCAAATTTTTGAATTGTTACTTGCAAGCCACGGTTTTTTAATAAGCGTCCTAAAGATGAAGCAACAATTCCTTATCCTAAGGAAGATACTACTCCACCTGTTACAAAAATATACTTCGTCATTTGCTAAATTCCTCCTCGAACTGCGTCACTTTTATAAATTAAAAAAGCTTTTCTTTTTTCATTGCTGCCAATGGGGATTTGAAACTCTTTCATTCATTTTTACCTTTTCTTTCATTTCCATGCCTCACAAGCAACATTCCACATTGGAAAATTTCTTAATCATGGAATTTAAAAAGTTGATGTTCGTTAAGGGCGCACAGGCTTCCAAGATCGACTTTGCCTTTTCGCCTTTCACTCAAATCAACAAAATAAAAAAGCTTATCTTGAATGAAAAAATAAAAAACGCTCCGCCTGCAAGTTTGCAGGGGGAGCGTGAATTAATCACGGTCAATCTCCTATTAAGGAGCCCAAATAAAAGATTATACGGAACCGATTAATAAGTCAAGAGGTTTGCACAAAAAGCAAAAAAGATTCCATTACTGAGAATATCATTACTCCTCTTCTTCCTCTTCCAATTCGAGGTCTTCATCGTCGTCCATTAAAAATTCTTCATCGCCATCAATTAAATCGTCGTCCACTTCATCTATTTCATCGTCAATATCTACATCTAAATCATCTAAGTCTTCATCGAGATCATCGTCGACTTCATCGAAATCAACATCTTCTTCTTCATCTTCGTCGATAAATTCTTCAAACTCTTCTTCAAATACTAAGTCTTCTTCATCGATAATTTCTTCTTCATCATCAAAGCCTAGTTTTGTTCTACGTTTACGAGCTTTTACCGTAGGAGCAGTTTCTTCTTCGATGGTTTCGATTTTATACCATTCACGAAGACCCCATTTAT
>JAAYHP010000205.1 GCA_012735355.1 Lysinibacillus sp.
AGGATAAAGACTAATCGAAGATGGAGTGGCACCGATTTGTTTCGATATATAATGTATGACTGATTCCGGGATGCTTTTGATATGAGTGTATGGCCAACCGGGATACCGAAGAACAGCTAATTGAACGGCAAACCCTAAACGGTTTTCTTCCCTCCTTCGCTTATTAACTATTTCTAAATCACGTTTGGAAAAAGTGAAGTAGGTCCCCAATATCCATTCATCTTCAGGGATTTGCATAAAAGACTGTCTCTGTTCCGGTGTAAGCAATTCTCTACCTCTCGCAATTTTCATTCAGTATCATCCCATTTCTGTATTTTTCAATTTATTAGTTCAATTATATATCAATAGAGTGTACTCTATTGATACAAGTGTAGTAGACTGATAAAATCATAGTTAAGAGCGTCTCATAAGACTTGTCTCAAAAACGAGGTGATATTTTGCGAAAAATCGGTTATATACGTGTCAGTTCGACTAGCCAAAACCCTTCAAGGCAATTTCAGCAGCTGAACGAAATCGGAATGGATATTATATACGAAGAAAAAGTTTCTGGGGCAACAAAGAAACGTGAGGAACTTCAAAAAATGTTAGAGGATTTACAGGAAGGTGACATTATTTATGTTACAGATTTAACTCGAATCACTCGAAGTACGCAGGACTTGTTTGAATTAATTGATTTAATACGAAGTAAAAAGGCCAGTTTAAAGTCCCTAAAGGATACGTGGTTAGATTTATCAGAAGATAATCCATACAGCCAATTCTTAATTACAGTAATGGCTGGAGTTAATCAGTTAGAGAGAGATCTTATCCGTATGCGTCAACGTGAAGGGATTGAGCTGGCTAAGAAAGAAGGAAAGTTTAAAGGTCGGATAAAGAAATATCATAAAAATCATGCGGGAATGAATTATGCAGTAAAGCTATATAAAGAAGGAAATATGACTGTAAATCAAATTTGTGAAATTACAAATGTGTCTAGGGCTTCATTATATAGAAAGCTATCGGAAGAGAACAAATAGTTCAGTCCTATTCCATTAAAGGGCCAGATTATGAAGTAACCCCTTTAAAGAAAATCAGATCCTTATCCTATGTTTTAAAGGAGATTATGAATTATGTACTTAAAGTCTTATGCAGTTTGGTTATTTTGTTATTAGAATTGGGTACTCCAATTCTTTTTTTATGAATTTTTTTATTCATTCAAATAAACACTTGAATGAATTATTAAAAATGGTTATACTATATTCAAGCAAACACTTGAATGAGATTGAGGTGAGAATATGATTAAGAAAGATACTTGTCAAATTTATTGTTATGACGAAGAAAAGGTCAATCGAATACAAGGTAATTTACAGACAGTAGATATTTCTAGTGTTGCCCAAATGTTAAAAGCTATTGCAGATGAAAATAGAGCAAAAATTACCTATGCTTTGTGTCAAGATGACGAACTGTGTGTGTGTGATATAGCAAATATTATAGGTGTTACGGTTGCAAATGCTTCTCATCATTTACGCTCCCTTCATAAACAGGGGATTGTGAAATTTAGAAAAGAAGGCAAACTGGCATTTTATTCATTAGATGATGAGCATATCAGACAAATTATGATGATTGCATTAGCACATAAGAAAGAGGTGAAGAGCAATGTCTAGTGAGAAAGCAAAACTATCTGAAGAAGAAATGAAAGCCTATCGTGTTCAAGGATTTACTTGTACTAACTGTGCAGCCATTTTTGAAAATAATGTTAAAGAACTTCCCGGTGTTCAGGATGCGAAAGTAAACTTCGGAGCATCCAAAGTTTATGTTAAAGGGACGACAACCATTGAAGAATTAGAAAAAGCAGGAGCATTTGAAAATTTAAAAATTCGAGATGAAAAAGAACAAAGGGTAGAACGAGAACCTTTTTGGAAGCAGAAAGAAAACGCTAAGGTATATATATCAGCCCTTTTACTTGTAGTTAGCTGGTTCTTAGGAGAACAGTATGGTGAGGAGCATGTTCTACCGACAATTGGTTATGCAGCGTCCATTTTAATCGGTGGATATTCGTTATTCATTAAAGGTCTCAAAAATCTAAGTAGATTAAATTTCGATATGAATACGCTTATGACTATTGCCATTATAGGAGCTGCAATCATTGGTGAATGGGGTGAAGGGGCAACCGTTGTTATCCTATTTGCGATTAGTGAAGCATTAGAGCGTTATTCAATGGATAAAGCACGTCAATCTATTGAATCTTTAATGGATATTGCCCCAAAAGAAGCGTTAATTCGACGAGGCAATGAAGAAATGATGATTCATGTTGATGATATTCAAGTTGGAGA
>JAAYHP010000206.1 GCA_012735355.1 Lysinibacillus sp.
CCCTTACTCAATGAAGTAAGGTGAGTTCTTTTTTATACCATTTTTTAGTAAATTTTTCTTATTTTATTATATATTTTTTTATGGAATAATAATTCGTGGAAATTATAAAAATTTATGTATGCCCCATTGTAGCATCAATAAATCTTTTTTGTTAAACTAATTAAGCATTTTTACTTTGATTAAAGAAAGGATTTGAAATCTATAATGGCAGAAAAGCAAGAATCCACTATATTAAATAAAATATTATATATAGTGTTTATTTTGATTGGTGCCTTTATTGCTGCCTATGGTTTGGAAGCAGTACTTATTCCAAACAGCGTTTCTGACGGTGGTATTACCGGTATTTCTATTATGCTTTCTACCCTTACGCCTCTACCTTTAGGTCTCTTCTTAGCCCATTTAAATATTCCATATATTTACCTAGGATATAAACTTGTTGGTAAAACTTTCGCTATTTATTCCGTAATTGGAATTGGAACATTAGCATTGGCTACTTCCGTGATGCATCACATTCCTACGATTTTACATCACGATTCGTTATTAGTAACCATTACAGGTGGTATTTTACTTGGAATCGGGATGGGGCTTGCTTTACGGAATGGTGGCGCTTTAGACGGCACAGACATGCTCGCGGTATTAATAAGTAGAAAAGTTCCTTTCTCAACAGGGGAAATTATTTTAGTTATCAACTTATTTATTTTCATTTTTGTTGGATTTGTATTTGGAATTGAGGGAGCAATTTCTTCAGCAATAGCTTACTATATTGCAACAAAAGTCATTGGGATTATCGAGAATGGTCTTGAAGATGCGAAGTCCATCACGATTATTAGCGGACACTCCCAAGAAATTGGAGAAGCAATTATCCATCGTTTAGGACGTAGCGTTACCTATCTTCCTGGACGTGGCGGATATGGCAATGAAGAAATTGATATTATTTATTGTGTAATTAACCGTATGGAAGAAAGTAAGTTGCGAACGATCGTACGGGAGATCGATCCGAATGCATTTATGTCCATCAATGAAATCGCAGAAGTTCGAGGAAGCAATTTCAAAAAACGAAATGTTCATTAATAAAAATCGAACATTCAAGCAAGTTTAAGGGAATTCCCTAAAGAAATTTTTACTATCTTTTCATCTAAAAAACACTTAAATTATTTTGTATAAGTTGCTATACTATAAAAGTCCTCACAAATATGTGGACATAAACTATTACAAAGAAAAAACAACAAGGTAAAAATACTTTGTTGTTTTTTCTTTTTTTATTGATACATCTTTTGCATCTCTTTCGTAGCTCTATCAGGAAACTTTGTAATCAGTTCACCATGTCCAAGGTTTTCAAATATTTTAACCTTTAACTTTGGATAATGTTGCTTTAAATATTTCACCGATTTAGCTGGAAATATTTCCTTGCTTCCGTACCAATACTCTACTTCCGTCGTTGGAGGTAATGGTTCTTGTAAATGAAATCTTGATAATTCTAACAAACAATTATAAATACTTTTTGAAGAAACACCGGGATAAATGGCTTTTTTTAACGCTTCTATGTCGATGTTAGAATACAATAATAA
>JAAYHP010000027.1 GCA_012735355.1 Lysinibacillus sp.
TCATACAACCTTACTACTATTAAAGGAGATTTATTATTCACATTTTATATATTATTCATTAATTATTGAACTATTTATGAAATTTAAAAATTCGAATTGCATAATAAAATTTTTGGACAACTCTATGTGATTAATACAAAAACAACTCCACTATAAATACTGCTACACAAGTGATTAAAGCAACAGTTACGATACTTGCTCCAAAGTAAGAAAAAACAATGGCAACAATAAACCCAACGAGAGCTGACCAAAATGTTGCTGTAGAATTTAAAATCGCTGGAAATATCATCACCGCTAATGTCACATAAGGAACATAGTGTAAAAAGGATTTGATATAAATGTTTTTAATTTCGACTCTAACTAATGTCAACGGCAAAACCCGAATCAAGTAAGTGACAATTGCCATCACTAAAATATAAAAAATTGCGTTATTCATTGGAATCCTCCTTTATCGGGAAGATAAAAGCTGCAATCCCTGCGATAACAAATGTTAAAATAATAATTTTTAATCCAGATGATAATGTTGCTAAAGCAGGAGTAATTGCAAAGATTAAGCTTAACAGCATCGATGCAAAAATGACTCCAGCAATTCGAAAATCTTTTTTAGACGGTGGTAGTATTACGGCCAGTAACATCCCGAACAGTGCAATACTTAATGCACTCGTAAATCTTTCCGGTAATATATTTCCTGAAATGACCCCAAACAGTGTTCCAAACGCCCAACCAGGTACAGCGGCACTCATCAAACCGTACATGTAATAAGGATTTAACTTCCCAGGTTGGGCGATGGATACCCCAAAGATCTCATCTGTAATCCCGTATGCCATTATTAATCGATGGAGTAATGGAGTATTTGAAGGTATTTTTTGAGATAATGCAAAGGACATTAAAAAATACCTAGAATTAATAATAAGCTGTGCTAATGCTATCTCAACGGCTGTTGCAGCAGCGGCAATCATTGTAAGTCCCGCAAACTGTCCAGCTGACGTTAAATTTGTTGCCGACATAAAAAAAGCTTCGAAGGGATTAAGTCCAGCTTGTTTACAAAGAATCCCAAAGGAGAAGGATACAGCAAAATATCCTAAAGCAATGGGAATTCCTGTTTTCAACCCCGTTTTCCAAGCCCCTAATTTTGTATTCATACTTTTCCTCCAATACATTGATGTTCACATTAAAAAAGATTCTAGCAAATGTATTTTCATTAGTAAAATTAATAATTATAATTAATACATAAGATATTCTAATGAAAGGTGTAAAACAGATTGAATCGTTACTATGTGTTTTTGAAGGTCATTGAAAATGGAAGTTTTACAAAAGCGGCGTCGGAACTCGGATACACCCAATCGGCTATAAGTCAAATGGTTCAAGCTTTAGAAGAAGAGTTAGGCACGACGTTAATTTCCCGTTCTCGTAAAGGGATTTCGTTAACGCCAGATGGAGAAGAATTTCTACCTTTTATAACGAGGGTGGCAAATTCCCATGCGGAACTGTTGGAAAAATCGAGGGAAATGCAGGGGCTAGCAAGTGGCAATATTCGAATTGGTACTTTTACGAGTGTGTCGAGTAATTGGTTGCCTACTTTAATGAAGGATTTTAAAAAATTGTATCCGTCTGTTCACTTTCATCTGCAACAAGGGGAATATACAAGTATTGTAGAGTATATAAAAGAAGGTAGTGTAGACTTTGGCTTCGTTAATCCTGATGCGGCGGATGGTTTAGAAACCGTTGCATTAAAGCAAGATAATATGCTAGCCATCTTACCGGAAAATCATCCATTGGCAAAAAAGGAAATAGTAACGTTAGAAGAGCTATCGAAGGAGCCATTTATATTAATAGAAGAAGGCGATTTAAACGAGATATTAAATAGTTTTGCTGCCTATGGTTTACAGCCGAATATTCAATATCGAGTCATTGATGATTATACGATTATGTCGATGGTAGAAAACGGTCTTGGCATTTCCGTGCTGTCTGAGATGGTAATGAAGAAAGTACGTTATCGTTTCGTCATAAAGGAAATTACACCGCCAATTATTCGAACGATAGGAATTGCTTATAAAAATAAAAAAACGTTGCCGATTGCAAGTCGATATTTCATTGATTTTCTAATTGAAAGGTTTGAAAACGAAAGGCATATTTTCGGGTAGATAATACTAGTGAAATGTTATGATATATGCAACAAAGTTGTAAGGAGAGCAAATGAATGAAAATCCCAATATTATATGAAGATAACCATCTTCTCATCGTAGAAAAGCCTGTGAACATACCTGTTCAAGGTGATTCTAGCGGAGATATGGATTTATTAAATATATTAAAAAATGATATTAAAGTACGCTATCAAAAGCCTGGAAACGTGTATTTAGGACTTGTCCATCGCTTAGATCGACCTGTCGGTGGTGCCATTGTCTTTGCAAAAACATCAAAAGCCGCTTCGAGACTTTCGGATATGATTCGCAAAAACACGATAGAGAGAAAATATGTTGCAGTTGTTCATGGAAAGCCGAAAAGGAAAAAAGATCAACTAATTCATTATCTTTATAAAGATGAAAGGAAAAATAAAGTGTCTGTCGTTTCTCCTGAACATCCAAAAGGGAAAAAAGCGATACTAGATTATGAAGTCATTGAATCAAAGGAAGGATTAAGTTTACTTGCTGTCAAACTCCATACAGGAAGGCCCCATCAAATAAGAGTACAACTATCTAGCATCGGGCACCCAATTTATGGGGATCAAAAGTATGGTGAACATATCAATAAACCTGGACAACAAATTGCACTTTGGGCAAATGCAATTCAATTAGAGCATCCCGTTCGAAAAGAACCAATAGAAGTCAATTCATTCCCGCAGGATAAGTTTCCTTGGAATTTATGGGACGGCTTAAGATAATTGTGGATAAATACAATTGAGAGGCGTCTGAAAAGTCATTTAAGGCGCCTCATGTATAAAATTGAATGGAGGCACAACACACATGTCATCCATCTTCAACAATCGAAATAATAAAAATGAATGGACATTACCACCTGTACTAGAAACTACTCCAAAATGTAAGCTTACCGTTATGAATGCAGGGTTTTCTAAAATTAATAATAAGCACTTATTAAAAGGTGCTAATTCATCAGATGTATTAGTTCCAGCTTTGTTTTTCCTCATTGAACATCCAATTCACGGATATATATTATTTGATACAGGTTATTCAACTCGTTTTTATGAAGCTACAAAAAGTTTTCCTTTTTCTATTATGAATAGGCTGACTCCAGTACAAATATCAGAAAAGGATAATGCAGTTGCTCAATTGCTTCAAATGAATATAAGTACTTCACAAATTCAAACAGTTATTCTTTCGCATTTACACGCAGATCATGTTGGTGGGATAAGCGATTTTAAATTTTCAACAATCTATGTAGATAAGAGAGAGTGGGAATTTTGTCAACAATCAAAGATTAAATTACTGTTCAAAGGTTATTTAAAAGAGCTTATTGAAAATATCCATTTATCATCGTTGAAACAGTTGGATTTTGACAAAAACGGAAGTTCATATGGTCCTTTTAAAAATACAATTGATTTATTCAATGATGCTACAGTTATTTTAGTCCCTCTCCCAGGTCATGCAATTGGACAGTTCGGTTTACTTTTAAATATATCTAATCAAGAAAGGTATTTCTTAATTGCGGATAGTGTATATGTAAAAGAAAATTATCAAAAAAACAGAGGAGGATCCTTTTTAAGCCGGTTCGCACATTATAATTTAAAGCAATATAAGAGTAACTTTCCTATGTTAAAACAATTAGAGATTGCGAACCCTAACTTAATGATGATTCCAACACATGATTCACAAATGTACACTTTATTCATTCAAAAAGCAAAAAAACATCATTCTCTTATCAAAAGAAAATGATGTTGACGAACTATTTATCGATGTAAATCATCAATTCCTGGACTATGCTCATTTGGCAATTCAGGAAGTATTGGCACCGGGTAACCAGGTGGTGGATCAACTACTTTCAAAGTACCGTCGCTTCTACTTGGGGATTCCCCTTGGATTATTTCCCCAATAGAAGTTTCATCTAATCTAAAATTAAAGATTGCATTATTGAATCCCATTTCAATATATTTTCTACATTCCGGGTATCTATTGATATCATAATTTGGAACAGGGAAGAGTTTTCCCCATTCTACACCAAGAGTCTCTAACGCTTTAGCGAAGGCATTTTGATGAGCATTATCTCGGACAATAAGAAACGCTAATGTTTCTCTAAAAGTTTTGTTAGAGCTCATTTCATAAATTCTACATTTTTGTAGAACACCTGTGGACTCTAATACGAGATTATTTAATAAGTTTGTAATTAAATTTCCATGGTCATACACATAGTTACCATTCCATGGATTTCCCGCCGCATCGACAGGTAAGGAACCTTGTGCTCCCATAATATAGTGGTGAGGGTTGGCATGATCTTTAACTGCATCTTCTAAAGGGGCTCCTGTAACACCATCTGCACCTACTGCATTTTCCCCCGATTCATTTAAAAGTTGATTGATAGTTGTCTGAACTAACTCTACATGACTAATCTCCTCTAAGAAAATCCCTCGAATTAAATCACGGTATTGCTTTTGTTTTCCTCGAAAGTTGGAACTTTGAAAGAAAAATTGCATCATCGTTCTCATTTCGCCAAA
>JAAYHP010000207.1 GCA_012735355.1 Lysinibacillus sp.
AGCCCCCATAGTGCTTGTGCTGTTTTAAAAGAAAATAAAGGTGTTTGCCAAGGTTACGCTCTTCTTGCATTAAAAATGTTAAGGGAGCTAGGGATAGATACTTTATATGTTGTTGGAGAGGTGCATACAGGCCCTCATGCTTGGAATTTAGTCAAGGTAGATGGTGAATGGTATCACTTGGATACGACGTGGAATGATCCGGTGCCGGATCGGGGAAATGTTGTTCGCTATCAATATTTTCTTATGGACGATGCTACGATGAAGCTAGATCACCATTGGAACCAAAGGGATTATCCAAAAGCGACAAGTAAAAAATATACCTTTATGGCTCAAATTGAACATGCTTATGAAAAGGAAGGCTATATTTATTATAGCAACATTCAAGATGATCACCGTTTATACCGAATAAATCTATCAACTGGCGAAAATATGCGACTAACGAAAAGTAGAGCCCAATATATTGTTGGGTACGGAGATTGGATTTATTTTAGCAATTATTCAAATGGGGCTTATCTTGCAAGAATTCGTACAGATGGTACAGAGGAATCTATTGTTTATCGTGAAAAAGTGAGTAATTTGTTCATCGAGGATGGTTACTTAATTTTTTCAACAGATGATGGGTTGAAAAAAATGGAGATTTAAAAAGGGGGCTATTCATAGCCCCTAAATTTTTAGATCGAAATTGAAAACCATTAATATTTTAATGAAAAGATAGCTCGGTTGGCAATATACTCTATCGGATTTTGCTCACATAAAATAAATGAAATATTAGGATAAACTTCATTTATATAATCCTTATATAAATTTAAAATAACCGTATTATTTTTTAATATGCCACCGTTTAAATAAACTACGAAATCATCATCAATAAAGTTTAATTTTTTAAGTACAGCATCGGTCAAAACGAATAGCTCTCTTGCAGCTTCACAGGCAATTTGAATGGCAGATTCATCACCGAGGGAAAGAGCTTTTGTCAATACTGTAGCTATACTTGCCATTTGAGCGTTTGTATATTCAGACCGGTAGAGCCAATCGTTTAACTGTTCAACATCTTGAATCTCTAGCTTATCGAACACTAATTCCTTTAAAACAGTATACTTATCATTTCGTCCGTCTTCGAAGCGAAAAATGGTATTAATAATTTGTTTACCGATCCAATAGCCACTACCCTCATCCCCAACGCGATGTCCCCATCCACCAGAGCGGATAATATTGCCTTTGCCATCGGTAGCGTAGGCTATAGCTCCCGTTCCAGCTATGACGAGTGCACCAGCACGAT
Organism: Lysinibacillus sp.; assembly: GCA_012735355.1. GTDB lineage: Bacteria > Bacillota > Bacilli > Bacillales_A > Planococcaceae > Ureibacillus. The sequence continues at coordinate 1,280 of JAAYHP010000207.1, forward strand.
CCTCTGTTAGACCTATTAACGTTGCATGTACGTCAATTTCTACAATGCATCGATGAATATGGAAAGGAGAATTTTTACAACTTTTCTCGACAATTCGTTGAACAATACCAAGCCCCGTTTTTGTATCGATGCCGGCGATGGCAAAGCTAGCAACGTCAATTTCACAAATGTTTGTTGCCGCATAAGCTTTTTTCAATAAATCTGTTAAAACCATTTCTACTTTTTCTTCGCCGATTGCTTGATAGTTCGTGCTAGTTGAAGTTGATTGAAAGTATTCTTTTCCATTCGTATCCCTTAATGATAAAGTCGTTTTCGTCGCACCACCATCAATAGCTAAAATGTATTGATTCATTTTCATTGCCTTCTCCATTCGTCTAAATATTGTAGTAAGCGCTGCTCGCTTTGCAATATAGCATGCTTTTTATCTATAACCCATTCAAGGAGTGATGGTGTTTGCCTTTTTGCTTTTAGCAATGACTTTCTCATCGTTAAAGGTGCAGGACCTCCTGGTAAGGTACGAATGTTGACGAAGTATGTTGGTTTTAAACATTGATAGAATTCATCTTTTGATATGGATAATGGTTTTCCTGTTGCCTCTTTACATTTCTCGTTTGCTAGTTCCCAAGTTAAATATTTAATAGAATCTTTATTGTTTTTCATGAGCGTACGTACACAATTGGATACAATTCGATGGGATTGTCTAAAGGAGATGTTTTCAGTTTGAACAAGGGTGTCGGCAAGTTGTGTAACGTTCGCAAAGCTGTTTTCAGCTCGTTGTAAGAGCTTTTCTTTATTGACGTCCATTGTGATTACTAAGCTACCAAATAATTTATAGATTCCTCTCAATTTTTCCATTGCTCTCCACATGTAAGGCTGCATATCGTCTTCTGTATCGACAATGTCTCCGAAAGGTGTGTTATGAACCATTTGCAACACAGTCGATGCGTCGCCAACAACAGAAGAGAGTAGAGAACGGGTATGCTCGATGGATACCGGGTTTCTCTTTTGAGGCATGATGGAGCTTACTTGAACATAAGGACTTGCCAGACTAATGGCATTAAATTCTTGCGTTGCCAATTGTAAAAAGTCTTGGGCAGTGCGTCCAAGATTGAGTGCCGCAAGTTGTACAACACTTGCCGTCTCGGCGATATAATCGGCTCCTGCCACTGCATCCCAAGCATTTTCAATGATGCCATCAAAGGCAAGCAGTTCTTGCATGCGTTCCCTTTTTATATTAAATCCTGTCGTTGTTAACGCGGCAGCGCCCATGCTGCTTCTGTTAACAGTGGAATAGGCTTGTTGCATTCTGTAAAAGTCCCGTGTAAGTTGATCAATTACAGCTTTCAAGTAATGGGCAAAAGTTGTTGGCTGAGCTTGCTGTGTATGGGTATAGCCAATCATAATTGTCTCGACATGCTCTAATGCAAAAGCAATGAGAGAAGCTCTTAAAGTTAACAATTCTTCCATTAAGGCGAGCAACTTTTCGCGAATCGTCATGCGATAAATGGCAATACCCATATCATTTCGACTTCTTCCAATATGAAGATTTCCTGCGATATCCCCAGCGATTTCCATTAGTTTATTTTCAATCCGGAAAAACAAATCCTCAAATTGGGGCTTGTAATCTTGCTTTTCGTAGTATTCTAAATCGAGTTGACTGATAGCATAGCCAATTTTTTTAGCATCCTCTTTCGATACAAGCTGTTGTTCTTCAAGCATTTTTAAATGGGCAATATGTATCTGCACCATCGATTTTAAAAAATGCTTTTTTGCTTCATCGTATGCAGGCTGCAATACGATTTTTCGATAGCTTTTTGACGGAAAGTGAGTACCTTCAGATTGATTAATTCGACTTTTATATTCTTGGAACATCACAGAAATCGCCCCCTAGTCAATTAATTATGACTTTTAATAAAAGTAATCAACTTTTTCCTTTCTGCACTTTTAATGATTGTCTTTGGGAGAGGGCGGTCGGTAATACCATCCCCATTAAAATCAGCACAACGCCAACGACTTGTAGAAAGGTAATTTGCTCACCTAATACAACAACAGAAGCCAATATAGCTACTGGCAATTCCATAGCACTTAAGATGGAAGCTAGACCACCACCAACCTTTGGCACAGCGATGGCAAGTAGCAAAATCGGTAATATAATCCCAAAGATACCAAGTGCTAAACCGAATTTCCATAAACCTTCTCTTATTAATATACCGTTCCAAAGTATTTCTGGTGACAAAAAGATGCTAATTATGAAAAGAGCAAAAAACGATGTGAAAAGTGTTCGCCCGATTGTCGTGACTCCTTCCACTTGTTTAGAGTTAATTAGTAGAAAAATAGCGAAGCTAATCGCTGAAAAAAAGCCGAAAGCCCAACCTTGCCATGGAATGTTAGATAAATTCACTTCAAAAATTCCAGCAGCAAGTAATGTTCCTACAAATAGAATAATTAATGAAAGGGTTTCTAAGCGGCTTGGCCACCTTTTATGTAGAATACAGTCGATAAACATCCCAATCCATGTAAACTGGAAGAGCAAGACAACGGCAAGGGAAGCAGGTAAATAATCTAGAGACTTCCCGTAAACGGTTCCAGTCGTTCCTGTTAATAAGCCAGCAAAGATAAGAGTGATAAATCCCTCCTTACTAATCCGAGGCAAGCTTCTTTGGGTAGCAATAAACAATATAAGAGCAAGGAAAAAACCTACAATATATTGGCTAGTGACAGCTTCTGCAGAAGTAAATCCGTCGTTCATAGCTACTTTAATGATTGTTGAAAGAATCCCGTAACTGCTAGCCCCGATTATAATTAATAATGAATATATTAAATGTGATTTCATGATGTCTTAACCTACTTTAGTTTTTGTTTAGATAAAGTATAGCAAATATTTGGTGTAATGGAATATTTGGACCTGCGAATTAGGAGAAATAGTCGAGTTATGTAGAATTTTGTATTTAATTGTTGCAATATTTCAAATATAATATTGATAAGTATTAATATGGAATTGTTTAACAATAAGAAAGCAGTGGTGAAATTCAAATTGAAAAATTCTGATCGTTTTTTATTGGCCTTTAATCGAATCACTCAAACGCTAAGAAGGATTGTAAAAGCGAAAGAATATATGCCTTTTTATCGTTTAGTTGATCTAGCTAAAAAGAAAAGCCCTTTAGTAAAAAAATATGAAGATGAATTACGCTCTTTTGCGGATTTGAGAAATGCTATCGTACATCACCGAACATCCCAAGAATTCGTGATAGCAGAACCTCATACAAAGATTGTTGAACGAATCGAATATATCGATGAACTACTAGCTCGTCCTAGATTAGTGGGGCAAGTGTTTAGAAAAAAAGTCGTTAGTTTCCAAACGACAGATTCTTTAAAAAACGTATTAAATATTATTCAAGAACGTAAGTACACTCAATTTCCAATATACGATGGAAGAGATTTCAGAGGTCTTATAACAACAACGGGTATTACAAACTGGTTAGCTGAAGCGACGAATACCCAAATGCCTTTATATGAAATGCCCAAATTAGATGATATTTTAAGTTATGAAAAAAATCGAGGGAATTATAAATTTATAAGTCGATATATGACGATTTATCATGCGAAGGAGCTTTTTAAACAAGGTGTTGAAAGGGGAAAGCGTTACGAAGCATTGCTTATTACTGAAAATGGAAGACCTCATCAACGATTAATAGGAATTATTACTCCCCTTGATTTGATGAAAGTGCAAGAATAATACATACATAAAAGGTTTGCCCAATTATTTTTGAGGCAAACCTTGCTTGTTATTGTAAAGGCTAATATATAAAGAACCGTTTTCAAGGACTTGTGCAAAAAAGACATCTTCAACATTTTTTACATTTTTCTTTTTTAATTTATTTCGAACCCATTCTTCTGTCAAATTTAATTCAACTAAATTTTTCTCTATTATTTTGCCGTCGGAGATAATCTCTGTCGGTATATAAGGTGGAATCGTGCTATCAGCTTTCACATCTTTTTTCGTAGCGGGGCTGTTAGCTGGTTTTTTGAGTATACTTAGCTCTCCATTCGTCTCAAAGATAGCATAATGGTCTTCATCGAAAGAAAAGACTCCCTTTTCTCGAAGCAACATTGTTAATTCATCGGTATGGAGGCGTGCTTTTTTTAATC
>JAAYHP010000208.1 GCA_012735355.1 Lysinibacillus sp.
AAGGGCAGGTGCTCATGCGGGATTACCGGAATCGGAGAGAGGTACTCACCGTCATTTTAGAAATGTGTGAAGATGTGGCAAGGCGGGCAAGGGAAGCTTACCAAGTGGGGAGAACGATTTCCCTCGGCGTCAGTTATAGTAAAGATGCCTTTGGTGGAGGATTTTATCGTTCCCGAACAATCGATGAACCGACCAATGACACGATGAACATATTTAAAGTATGTGAAGCATTGCTCGATGAACATTACGCAGAGCGGCCGGTGAGGCAACTAGCAGTCAGCCTTTCTAAGCTAGAGCCCGAACGCTCCATGCAACTTAGTTTATTTGACGGTCAAAAATGGAAAAGGCGGAAGCTCGGGCGGGCGATGGATCATTTACGTACGAAAATGGGACCGACTGCTGTGTTGCGGGCTTCATCCTTTACAGAAGCAGGCACTGCCCTTGAAAGAGCCCAGCTTCTCGGTGGGCATAAAAAGTGATACGTCGGAAAGGGTTCCTTTGATTTTATCCCCAACCACCTTAAATAAACTTAAAAGAGGTGAAAAAATGATTCGCGACCGCGGAAATATTAAATGGAATGCGATGATGCTTCCAGAGCACGTGAAAAAACTTCGGGAATGGAAAAAACAAGATGAATACGAAGAAAAACCGGAGCTAGACGAATTCACATTGCAAGATTTCAACGAACAGCTGCTTATTGCCTATACGAATCGCTATGAAGTTGAACTGAAAATTTGGAAAGACCGACACACGTATAAAGTAAACGGCAAAATTGCAAAGATTCATGAGCACCAAGGGACTTTCACGTTGGAAGATGGACGCACCTTTTCCTTTGAATCCATTTACGGCATTGCAATTATAGAATGAAAAAATCCCTTCCTCTAGTGAATTTCATCGAGCAACAAAAAAACACTGGCATATAAATAGATTACAACATACTCTATATTGTTCGATTTGAGTGTAATCGCGATTCAACATGTCAGCAACATTAGAGGAGGGGCGAGATGAAAAAAATAATTGTGACAGGTGCACTTGGACAAATTGGTACGGAATTGGTGAGGAAATTAAGGTTAGAGTACGGCAAAGAAAACGTGTTAGCAACGGACATTCGAGAAGAGTCTCACGACGGTCCCTTTGAAGTGTTAGATGTACTCGATGCATTGAAAATGTATGAAGTAGCGAAAAAGTTCGGTGCTGATACGATGATTCATTTAGCAGCGCTTTTATCAGCAACGGCAGAAATTAAGCCAATTCTCGCATGGGAATTAAATATGGGTGGCCTGTTAAACGCCCTTGAGGTATCGAAAGAATTAAACATGCAGCTTTTTAATCCAAGTTCCATCGCCGTGTTTGGTCCTTCAACTCCAAAGATTGATACGCCTCAAGAAACGTTACAACGACCAACGACGATGTACGGTGTGAATAAAGTGGCGGGAGAATTATTGTGCGATTATTACTTCGGGAGATACGGTGTAGATGCGAGAGGTGTGCGTTTCCCAGGACTGATTTCTCCAGGAACACCTCCAGGAGGGGGAACGACGGATTACGCTGTGGAAATTTATCATAAAGCAGTGAATGAAGGGTCCTACACATCCTACATTGCAGAAGGTACTTACATGGACATGATGTATATGCCGGATGCTTTAAATGCCATTATTGATTTAATGGAAGCAGATCCAGCGAAATTAACAGTTCGCAACGCCTATAACATTTCTGCGATGAGTTTTGATCCGTCTGAAATTGCCGCAGAAATTAAAAAACATATTCCTGATTTTGAAATTAAATACGATGTAGATCCGGTGCGCCAAAGCATTGCGGAAAGTTGGCCGAATTCCATCGATTCTACACAGGCAGAGATTGATTGGGGCTTCAAGCCACAATACGATTTAACAACAATGACGATTGACATGCTCGACAAAATCGGAGGCAACATCAAAACGAGAACGACGATTTAAATAAAATAGGGGAATTCGAACTTAGAATTCCCCTAAAAAGATTATTTCTTCAATAACTCAAATACTTGTTCCACGTCTTTATCGCCGCGACCGGAAATGTTGACGATAATCGTATCTTCAGGCGATAAAGTAGGAGCCAGCTTCAACGCATGAGCCACCGCGTGAGAACTTTCTAACGCAGGAATGATTCCTTCTACTTTTGATAAAGTTTGGAACGCATCTAACACTTCTTCGTTCGTCACTGAAACATACTCACCACGACCAGAAGCATGTAAGTAGGCATGTAACGGTCCAACCCCTTGGTAATCTAGACCAGCAGCAATGCAATCTGTTGAAAGCAAGTTTCCTTCTTCGTCTTGAAGTACATAGCTTTTGAAACCGTGAAGCATGCCAGGAGAACCTTTCGTAATCGTTGCAGCGCCAGCAGGTTCCACACCGATTAAGCGCACA